>CAYOOS010000039.1:0-17755 GCA_964405585.1 uncultured Acidobacteriaceae bacterium
CGGCGTCTAGAAACCGTTCCAGCGCGGCTGCCGTGACGATGGTTCCGGTGGGGTACACGGTGTCGTAATGGCCCAGGACGAGGAGTTGCGCCCTGGGGGGAGCGATGCTGGGAGACCAGACGATGCGAAGATGATCGCCGCGATGCTTCTGGCGAACCACCTGAACTAGAGTGCCGCGTAGCAGCCATTCGTCGGCCAGGAAGCCGCAGCAGCGGTCGGCGCGCTCTTTGTCCAGGCTGGGAGATTCCAGGATGGTGAGTTGGCGAAGGATGTCGAGCATGCTGGGCAACTTGCGGCGGAGCAGGGCGAGAAGAGTCTGAGGGAGTGAACGGGTAGTCATGAAGGAGCCATGGTAACAATGCCGGCAACGCAGGGCAACCTCCGAAAAGGAAGAGGAAGGGGCAGACAGGCTTGGCAAAGAAGATAGTTTTTTGCTGGGCGCGCGGATTGCTTATAATAATAGGTTTGCAGGAAGCAGAGGACGAGCCGTAGAGCAGGCAGCGGCGGCGCAGGAGCAGGCATGCAACTCGACATCAACGAAATACAAAAATATCTACCGCACCGCTATCCGTTTCTGATGATTGATAAAGTGGTGGATATGGAGCGGCTCAAGCGCATCGTGGCGGTAAAGAGCGTCACGATCAATGAGGCGTTCTTTCAGGGACATTTTCCGGGGAAGCCGGTGATGCCGGGCGTGCTGATCCTGGAATCGATGGCGCAAGCAGGAGGATTGCTGTTGCTGCTGGAAATTCCCGACCGCGACCGGAAGGTGTTGTATCTGGCATCCATGTCTGACGTGAAATTCCGCCGGCCAGTCGTGCCCGGCGACCAATTGAGGATTGAGGTCGACATCGTGACGTGGAAGGGCGATCTCTGCAAAATCAAGGCCAAGGCCTTTGTTGAAGGCAACCTGGCGACAGAAGCGACGATGCTTTGCGTGATGGCGGACCGCGAACAGCCCGTAAAATCCTGAGCATGAGCGAAAGGCAGATCCACGCGCAAGCGAACGTATCGCCGGAAGCGAAGTTGGGCGACGGTGTGCAAATTGGGGCGTTCGCGATCGTGGGAGCGGGCGTGGAATTGGGGGAAGGGTGCGTGCTGCACGAGCACGCAGTGGTGCGAGGGCCTTCGAGGTTCGGGGCGCACAATGTGTTTCATCCGTTCACGGTGATTGGCGGCGATCCGCAGGATTACACATATCGCGGGGAGCACGTCGAGTTAGTGGCGGGCAATGGAAACATTTTCCGCGAGCATGTGACCATCAGCCGGGGAACGACGAAGGGCGGGGGCACGACACGCATCGGGAATGAGAATTTCTTTCTGGCGTATTCGCATGTGGGGCACGACTGCCAGGTGGGAAGCAACACGCTGTTTGTGAATGGAGCGACACTGGCGGGGCACGTTACCGTGCAGGATTACGTAACGATTGGCGCATTTTCGCCGGTGCACCAATTCTGCCGATTGGGACGTTTTGCGTACATAGGGGCGTGCACGGTGATCACGCAGGATGTGCTACCGTTTTCGCTAATAGTGACAGAGCGAGAAACGAAATGCTTTGGCCCGAATACGATTGGGCTGGAACGTAAGGGATTTTCGGCTGAGCGGATCAAGATATTGCAGAGGGCATTCCGGATATTGGTGCGCTCGAAGAAAAATACTTCGCAGGCGCTGGAAGAGTTGCGGAAGGGTTGGGGAGATTCCGCGGACGTGAAGGAGATGGTGGAATTTGTGGAGAAGGCGGAGCGCGGAATCGTGAAATAGGAGCAGAGCTGACAAGGGCTGTCGTGGCCTGGTTCTTAAAATGAACGCAAACAAAGAAGGCTGGGGGCTGATCGCAGGGAACGGGCGATTTCCGTTTCTTGTGCTGGAAGGCGCGCGGAGCCAGGGAATTGAGATGGCGGTGCTGGCGCTGAAAGAAGAGGCTTCGCCGGAACTGGCGCAAGCCGCAAAACGCGTGCAATGGGTGAGTTTGGGAGAACTGAGCAAGGCGATCGAGTTTTTGCAGAGCGAAGGCGTGACGCGGGCAGTGATGGCCGGACAGGTGAAGCACAACAAGATTTTCAGTGCGATCCGGCCGGACTGGAAGCTGGCGAAGCTGCTGATTTCATTGCCACGCAAGAATACGGATTCGTTGATCGGCGCAGTGGCCAAGGTGCTGGAAGAAGAAGGGATTCAACTGGTGGATTCGACGTTGTTTCTGAAACCGTTGTTGCCGGATGCCGGAGTACTGACTCGGCGCGCGCCCAATGAGCATGAGGCCGCGGACATCGCCTATGGGCTGGGAGTTGCGCGACAGATTGCGGCGATGGACATAGGACAAACCGTGGTGATTGCGGACCGCGCGTGCGTTGCGGTGGAAGCGATGGAAGGAACGGATGAGACAATGGAGCGTGCGGCGCGGTTTGCAAATGGAAGGCCACTGGTGGTTGTGAAGGTGAGCAAACCCAAGCAGGACATGCGCTTCGATGTACCCGTGGTGGGACTCCCGACCGTCGAAACCATGAGGCGGACGGGGGCGACGGCGCTGGCCCTTGACGCGACGCGCACGCTGCTTTTTGACAGGGCCAAGCTGATTGAACTGGCGGACACCGCGGGAATTGCCATGCAAGCCTTTCCTCCTGCTCAGGTTGCGGAACCCAAACCGGGTTCCGAGGGAATGAATACAGAATGAGTGGAAACACGGGGCAGGCGGAGAATCCGCGGAAAATCCGGGTAGCGGTAGTGGGAACGGGGGAATTCGGCCGGAACCACGTACGGGTGTACCGCGAGATGGGTGGTGTGGAGCTTGCCGGGGTGTTTGACCGTGACGTGGCACGCGGGGAGACAACAGCGCAAGAATTTTCGACGCGAGCGTTCAAAGGAATAGAGGAATTGCGCGGAGCAGTGGACGCGGCAACCGTGGCCGTGCCGACGGTGTCGCATGCGGAAGTGGGCTGCCGGTTGATGGAGATGAGCATCGACGTTCTGGTCGAGAAGCCCATGGCTAGCACGCTGGCGGAAGCGGACTCTTTGCTGGAAGCCGCCAGACGATATAAGCGGATTTTGCAGGTTGGGCACGTGGAACGGTTCAACCCGGCAGTGCTGGCGGTGGAGCCGGTGGTAAGCCGGCCATTATTCTTCGAAGTACACCGGCTGGGCGTATTCACACCGCGCAGCCTGGATGTGGACGTAATCTACGATTTGATGATCCACGATCTGGATATTCTGCTGGCGTTGGTGAAGGAGCGAGTGACGGAAGTGAAAGCGGTGGGAATTCCCGTGTTGACGGATAAGGTAGACATTGCGCATGCACGGCTGGAGTTTGCTGGCGGAGCGGTGGCCAACGTGACGGCGAGCCGTGTCTCCACGGAGCGCGTGCGAAAGATGCGCTTCTTCCAGAAGAATGAGTACATCTCGCTGGATTATGCGCGGCGGGATGCGTTGCGCATTGGCGTGAAGCGACCCGGGCCGCAACCCGAATTTGGTTTTGAGAAGCTGGCGGCGCCAGGGGTCGAGCCATTGCGCGCGGAGCTGGAAGCGTTTGTGGCGGCAGTGCGAACGCGGGTTGCGCCAAAGACGGACGGAGCGGCGGGACGTGCCGCGTTGGAGCTGGCGAATGCGGTGATGGCAAGCATCCGGGAGCATGCGGCGCGCGTCCAACCAGTAGCACTGACCGGGGTGGAAAAAACTTGACGATGATTCCCAGAACGCTGGTACCGATTGGTGCGCGCCTGCCCGCGGAGGATGTAGCGTCGACGCGGAAGCGGCCGTCCACGCTGGTGGAACGGACATTGGTGCCGTCGAACTTACCCGTGGTGAAGCTGGACGGGCAGTCGGCGATTCCGACGAACCTGCCACTGGACTCCATTGCGACGCGCGTGGTGGTACCGCGGGACATCGACGTGGAATCGGTGCAGAGGCCGGAGGAGTCCAGCCTGCCGGCGCAGCCGACGGAGATGGACGAGCGTGTGACGGTGCCGCAGGGCCCCGGAGCTCCTTTGGAATTTTCACCGCTGCCCTCAGTGTCGGAAGAACTGATCGAGCCGGACATCCTCCAGACCGGTGAGGTTTCGTTCTTGCCGCCGGAAGAGCGGTCCATCCACAGCCGCGAAGACCGCATTACGGCGTTCACCTCCGCCGTGTTTCATGGCTTGTTCTTGTTGCTGCTGATTTTTTCGCCGAAGATTTTCAAGCCTCACGTTCGCACCAGCGAGGAAGAGGACATTGCGCGGCGGCAGATCACGGTGTTGTTGCCGCCCGGTGCGTTGGATGCGTTGAGGCCCTCGCCGAGAGTAGCGCCCGCGCCGCACGAATCCGTCAGAGTTGATCCGAAGATTTTGAACCGGATATCGCCGCCCATTCAGCCGCCTCCTGTACCCGTGCCCCAGCCGGAGCCACCGAAGAGGGAACTGCCAAGCGCGCCCACGCCGAAACCCAATGTAAGCACACCCGCGCCGCAGACCAGTGCACCTGTGGCCAGAGTGGAAGTGCCGAAAGCCCCGTTGAAGCTGGAAATGCCTGACAGTCCTCCAACACCGAACGGATTGATCCTGCCGAAGCAACTGTCTCCGGGAGACGCGATACGGAATGCCGAGAGGAATTCCGGGAAGATAAATTCGCCGGTGCCGATTGGAAGCGTAGGACAATTGCCCAGCGGAGGCGGAGGAGGCGGCGGGAGAGGGCGCGGAAGCGCGGGCGCTGGAGTCCAGATGCTCACGGACACAGAGGGCATCGACTTCAATGACTACCTGCATCGGGTGTACATAAAAGTGAAGCAGAACTGGTATGCGGTGATGCCGGCGTCCGTGTATTTGGGTGACCAGGGAGTGGTATCGCTGCGATTCAAGATTATGAAGGATGGATCGGTTCCTGATGACGATCCAGCGCAGGTCTTCAGCTCGGGGAAGGAACCGCTGGATCGCGCGGCGTTTTCATCGATTCGCGGGTCCAATCCGTTCCAACCGCTTCCAGCAGGATTCAAGGCACCTTACATTGAGCTGCAGTTTACCTATTACTACAACACAGCGGTGCCAAACCAGTAGGGCCGGGGCTAGGCATATGAACCCGGCAGGCATTTCTTCCCTCGTAGAAACTCCGGCCTCTTATAGCTGATCTGATACCATTCTGCTGAGGCAGAGGGATGAAACTTGCCCGGCAACAGGTGCTCGGAAGCGTGTTGATTGCGCTGATCGTGCTGGTGGTGCTGCTGATCCGGGCCTGGCCGCTGCTGTTCCGCAAATGAACGAGCCCCGCGAATTACCTCTTGTAGCCATCGTAGGACCCACCGCTTCCGGAAAATCGAAACTGGCAGCGTGGCTGGCGTTGCAACTCGGCGGCGAAGTGATTGCTTGCGATTCTACTCAGATGTATCGCGGCTTTGATATTGGCACGGCGAAGCCCAGCGTCGAAGAGCGCTGTGGCGTGCCGCATCATCTGATCGACTTACTGGAACCGGGGGAGGAAGCCACCGCGGGAGGATTTCGCGAGCGGGCGATCGCACTGCTGGAAGATCTACGAAAGCGGAAACGGCTGCCGATCTTCACAGTGGGAACAGGGCTGTATTTGCGCGCGCTTTTGGAAGGACTGGCGGATGTGCCACAGCGCTCAGAAGGATTGAGGGAGAGATTGCGGGCGAGCGCCACGGAACACGCGCCGGGGCATTTGCACCGCATTCTGCGGCGGTTGGATCCTATTTCTGCGGGAAAGATTGCGGCTACGGACGAGCAGAAGCTGATACGGGCGATTGAAGTATGCCTGCTCGCAAAAAAGCCCTTATCGGAAGTGCATCGAACCGGGAGAACACCATTGCAAGGCTGGCGCGCGGTGAAGGTCGGATTACAACCGGAACGGGAAACGCTGTACGAGCGCATACAGGCGCGGACAGAAGCAATGCTGGCCAGCGGGTGGATGGAAGAAGTGAGGGGACTGGTGGCCAGAGGCTTGCCGGAGAATGCGAAGCCATTTGATTTTATCGGCTACCGTGAGCTGCGGGCGGTACTGCGTGGAGAGATGAAATTAGAAGAGGCGCGGGCGGCGATCGAACAGGCCACGCGGCGATATGCGAAGAGGCAAATGACGTGGTTTCGCCGGGAAGCCGGGGTGCGGTGGCTGAGCGGATTCGGGGACGATCCGGAGATACAGCAGGAGGCATTGAACTTTGTTCGCGATGTGTTGCGGAAAGCGGCTCCCGGTGGAACAGACGTATAATGAAGGCGAAGAGGTTGGCCAGCGCAACGCAGAGTGGCAAGGGCGCGAAGAATTTCGGCGGCAATCAATAGTGAAAACACAACACGCAACGTCGTCGGCAGAACGCGTCCTACTAGTCGGAGTGGGATGGAAACGCGCGCCGCGCTTCCCGGGAATGCCAATGGGAGAGCAGGGGCGCGAATCGCTCTTGGAGCTGGAGGAGTTGGCGCGGAGTGCGGGGGCAGAAATCGCCGGCACGGTGTTTCAGGTGCGCGAAGCGGCTGACCCTGCAACGCTGGTGGGACGCGGGAAACTGGATGAGATTCGCGCGGAGGCCAACGCGCGGGGGACGCCGCTGATTATTTTCGATAGCGAACTCACACCGATGCAACAGCGGAATATCGAAGAGGCCACGGAGCATCGGGTGATTGATCGCACTCAGCTGATTCTGGACATTTTTGCGAAACATGCGCGAAGCCGCGAGGGGCAATTGCAGGTGGAGTTGGCGCAACTCAATTACATGTTGCCGCGGCTGACGGGACGCGGCACGGAGATGTCGCGGCTCGGAGGCAAGAGCGGTGGCGGGGGATCCGGAGGCACGGGCGGAGGAGCGGGGCGCATCGGCGTGCGCGGCCCGGGCGAAAAGAAACTGGAAACGGACCGGCGGCGTATTCGAGACCGCGTGCGGAAGATTCAGGACAGTATCGGCGAAGTGCGCAAACAGCGGGCGCTGCGCCGGGAAGCGCGCAACGCGGTGCCGCTGGGTACGGTGACGCTGGTGGGGTACACGAACGCGGGGAAGTCCACGTTGTTCAACGCATTGAGCCGCGCAGAAGTGCTGGTGTCCTCGAAGATGTTCGCGACGCTGGACCCGACGGTGAGGGCGATTCGCCTGCCATCCAACCGGCGGATTTTGGTGTCAGACACAGTGGGATTTATTCGCGAATTGCCGAAGGGACTGATCACGGCGTTTCGCGCCACGCTGGAAGAGGTGCAAGAGGCGGCGCTATTGTTGCAGGTAAGCGATATATCAAATCCGCGGCATGAGGAACTGGACGTGGAAGTAGAAAAAATACTGGAAGAACTGGGAATGGCGGGAAGGCCGCGGTTGCGCGTATGCAACAAAGTGGACCAGTTATCGGCGGCGCAACGAGAAGAGTTTGAAGCGGCCTGGCGAAACAATGGCGGAGAAGAACCGCCGGTATTCGTTTCCGCGCTGACGGGCGAAGGATTGGAAGAGTTGCTGAGGCGGATGGATGTGGCGCTACCGGTGGATCCGGTTGTGAAGCTGTGTCTGCACATGCCGCTGAGCGAAGGGCGTTCGCTGGCGCTGATTCACGCGCTGGGGAGAGTGGTGCGTTCCCAAGTGAACGAAACGCACATGGACCTAGAAGCGGAAGTTCCGGAGACGATTGCGCGGCGGTTGAAGCTGGACGAATTTGTGGTGAAGGGAACATCGCGGTCTTCAGCTGCGTATAGAAAGTAGGGGTGAAAACGATGGCCACTTTCATTCTGTGGTGTCTGCTGCTGGTGGTTTGCTGGCCGCTGGCGCTGTTGGCGCTGGTACTGTACCCAATTATCTGGTTATTGCTTCTGCCCTTCCGAATTGTGGGAATCGCCGTGGGCGGAGTATTGGACCTTCTGCGCGGTATTCTTTTTCTACCGGGGCGCGTGCTGCGCGGACCGCGAGCAATCTAAATCTGAATCTCTGATTTTTGATGCTGGGTGAGCCGGAGAGCGCCGTGGCGTCGAAAGAAGTGTTCAGAAACGAGCGGGAACGTGACGCGACGCAGGATTGGCGCGCTTCCGAGGGGTACGAGCGTTGCCTCTAATGGAGTGTTAGACGCGCCCGCGACCATTTGCCCACGGATTACCACTGGAGGATCATCAAAAGGCCGCAGCGGGTTCGTTGCTTTTGCGTTGGACTCCGCCCTGAATCCAGAATCATACCATTGCTCACCGGGAGGAAACCCAAGAGCCGGAACAGGCTTTTCCACGGGTTCGTAGCCGGAATCCTCAAATCCCGGCAACGGATAGGCGCGAAGCGTTATTTTTCTGGAAGCGATAGGGAGTGCAAAGAGCAAGGCACCGTAACGAAGCGCTACTTCGGAGTTGCTGGCGGTCACGGGCTCGATTTCGGGAGTGAGGCGCAGCCGCAATTGATCGCCGGCCTTCCACTGCTTTAGCACTTGCCAATAACGTCTTTGGCGCGTGATCCTAGCACCCTCGCAGACAACAGTTGAGTTTCGCGACCAGCCAGGATCGCGCAGAAGAATGGGGAATTCGACGTCGCGTTCCGGGCTGACCTCAAATTCCACAATGCTCTCGAAGGGATAGTTGGTGCGCTGTTCGATGGCGACCTGGGTACCGGCAACCGAGGTGCGCAAGGAAGAAGGCCCGTAGAGCAAGGCCGCGAGGCCGCCTTGTTTGGGGCGCATCCACATGCCGCGGACGTAAAGAGCGGCCACTTGGGTGGCGTTTGGATTGCAGCAGACAGCCACATCGGAATGAGTGGGAGAGAACTTGTTGCGCTTTTCGACGGTATCGCCTGCGATGGCGCGAAGATTACAGTGCGAGCGGTTGTCCGAGGTGAGATAGGAAATGGCGCTGCCGTCGGGAAGGCGCGAACCCTGAGCGGCATTGAACCAAAGGTACTCGACCTGGTCGGCAAAATGTGGGTCGCCGAGTTTTTGTAGTGCGGACAGAAAGGTGAATTGCAATTCCTTTGTCACGCAGTATTCGTACTCGGAGTTGCTAGGATCCGGCGCGGCATCGTTGATCCATTCCTGGCTGACGGCGGAACCCGACATTTCCGTGTAGCGGGCGATTTTGAAAAAGGCATTGCGCGATGCCTGCCCCAGATCTTCCCGCCCGGTGGTCATGGCCAGCCACAGGGGAACACGGATATTTTCGTAGGTATTCACGCCGTGATCAAAGAAACCCTTCTTGCGATCGGACAAGGAGGAAAGAGTGGCGTCCCAATGGATTTCCGTGCTACTCCAAGTGTCATAAAGCCACAAAGCAAAGTCGCGATACTTGGCGTTGCCCGTCAGATCATCTAGCCGCTCGAGAACATCCGCGTACATAAGATCGTGCGATTCGCCCGCTGCCAGGGGTTGATGGTCCACACGGTAGGTTTTGATCGTGAGATCTACGGCCCGCTGAACAGCCTGCAAGACCTTTTTGTCGCCGGTCAGTTCGGAATAGGCCAGTAGGCCGCGCATGAGGCAGGCCTGAGTCCACAGTTCTCCCTGATGTTTGAATCGCGTGTCGGGACCAAACACTCCCAGATATCCATCGGCATCCTGGGAAGCCAGGATGTGTTGCACGTAGTTTGCGGCTTCCTGCACGGACGCGGGATCCTCGGAGAGGCAAGCCATCATGATGTGGCCAGCCCGCCAGTTGCCTTCCGTTTCTCCATTCCACCAATTCACGCCAAGTTCGTTTGTAGTGTTCTGGGACGAGAGCGTGTTGCGGCCCGTCACGAAGATGTCCGAGGAAGCTTCTTTACAGAGTTTTGCGAGATTTCCCGCGAAACCGGAGCGGAGGTCGCGCAACATCTGCTCTTTGATCCAGCCAGCGGGCTTCACATCTCCCATGCGCAACCAATCGAATGCCGGAGTTATTGCATAGCCAGGGAAAAAGTTATCCGCCATGGCATCGGAGCCTTTTCCGGGATCACTTGCGAGGGATAGAGCGGAGAGATGAGAAGGATCAAACGCCATGCCAGCAGCGGACGTAAGTAGCTTCAGCAATTCTCTGCGATCCATGGATTATTCTCCCAGCTATGGCACGAGAATCGCGGGCTCGCGAGAGCAATCTCGGACTCGGCGTGTAGTTGCCAGTGGCTAAAACTATATACCCAGCAAAAAAATACAGCTTGGCATTCTTGGCCTGGATAGGAGGACGAGTTTCGGAGAGGTTTATCAGAAGAGGAACAGAAGAAAGGAAGTGAAAAAAGCTTGTGGCGTTACTCTCTGGTAAGTTCGCCAAAATCCGAGCAATGTGAACAAAATATGACAATTAGCGGGGGCGAAGAGGAGTGGAGGGTGGAGGTGCCGCGCTGTGGAAAAACATGTGGAAAGCTGGGGAAGCGCTTACGGAAGAACGGATGGCTGTAGACAGCTCAAACGAAACGGATGACTTGTAGCTCTCTGTATTGTATTGATTCTAGTGCTCTTATATTGTTATTTGGGATTCTCGCCCAGCGAACTGGATGCTTTCTCTCTAAAATGCACAATTGGAATTTTGCACAGGTTTGCAGCAGGTGTGTTACGAAAGAGTATCCTTCGCTTGGGGAAGGGGAGTTGGCCGTAGTAACCCCAAAGTACAGCCCCGGTTGAGCACTTACCGCTATCCTCCAGCGTTGACGACTCTCGGAGTGGAGTCTATAGTGAGCCGAGTGGTGGCGCGCCGCCGCAGAGGCGGCGTGCACTATCACGGCACCATGAACCTTCCAAACTCCTTGACCGTCCTGCGGATATTCTTCGTTCCGCTGCTGATCGTGGTTCTGCTGACGCGTAGCCCCAATGTGGAGCTGTGGGGCTTCCCTATGCATTTTGAATTCTGGGGCGTGCTGATTCTTCTGTTTGCGGCGGCAACAGACTGGGCGGATGGGTACATTGCACGACGCCATGCGCAGATCACAACACTCGGGATACTGCTGGACCCGATAGCGGACAAACTTCTGATTTCCGCGGCGTTCATTTCGTTGGTGGACATGCACCTGGTGCCAGCCTGGATGGTGGTGATCATAGTCGGGAGGGAATTCACGATTCTGGGCCTACGCAACATCGCATCGGCGGAAGGATTCACCATTGCTGCCTCGGCCCTGGGAAAGACGAAGATGGTGTTGCAGGTTTGCGCTGTGGCGGTGCTGATCGCAGGCGCGCGGCACCCCTCGTTGAAGCGATTTGCGCTGTTCCTTCTGTGGCTGGTGGTGATCAGTGCGCTGGTTTCCGCCGGGCAATATTTCCTGAAATTCTGGAGCCAACTGGACGACCGCATCAAACAGCGGCGGAAGCTCAGTCTGACGGAAACGCGGAAAAATTCGCAGGATGTCGTGCCTCTCTGATGCCGACCGGAAGACCCTCCTGGATTTAGCGAGCCAGGCCATCGTGGAAGCTGTATGTCACGGAAGCCTGCTGCAATCCATCCCACAATGCGCGGTGCTGGAACAGCGATGCGGTGTGTTCGTTACGCTTCACGTGAAGGGAAAGCTGCGGGGTTGTATTGGAGTGATTGACGGACGCGAGCGGCTTGGCGAGGGCATCGTGCGCTGTGCGGCGAGTGCGGCCCAGGATGATCCGCGGTTCGCCCACATGAAGCCGGATGAAATTGAAGATGTGGAGATTGAAATATCACTGCTGACCCCACTGGAGGCCATCCGGGCCGAAGAGGTGGAGATTGGAACGCACGGGTTGCTAGTCGAGCAGGGAGGGCGCCGCGGACTGTTGCTGCCTCAGGTAGCCCTGGAACATCATCTGGATCGCGAGCGCTTTCTGGAAGAAACGTGCTGGAAAGCCGGGCTGCCGCGGGATGCCTGGAAGAATCCGGAGACGAGAATTTACGGGTTCCGTTGCGAGATTGTCAGCCAGAAGAAGTAAGACATATTCAAAAGAAGAAGCCCGCGTCGCTGAGGAGGCGCGGGCTTCTCAATATTGGGAAAAGCAGAAAAGTGATTACTCGATTTCGACGTAATCGCCGGCGTAGATATCGATGCTGGTGTGAGTGACGAACATGGTCGCGGAATTGCGTCCTGTGAAGATCACAATGCCTTCACCCAGCACTTCGCGGGGAAGATCGTTCCACTCGTATTTTTGCGGCGTACTGCCGAAGCCCAATATCTTATACTGATAATCGGGAGTGTACGGAACTGTTTCCGCGTGAGATCCCTGATAGCGGAAAATGCGGAAATAATCGCCAACCTTGACGCCCTGGCTGGTACCGAGGTTCACATAAACGATGGAGTTCTGCCCATAAGCATTTGTAAATCCCTCACCTGTGACGAGCATGCCCACAGGTTTTCCGCTGACAGGAGCAAAATGATCGAATTTTTCGGCAGGCTTATAGGGGGGTGAAGGGCGGTCCTGCATAGGTTTCAAGATGTCGCCGCGCTGCATGTAATTGCAGGTGAAGGTAATTTGAGCAGTGGAAACATTGGGCTGAACGTTGATCACGACGAGTTGTCCGGTATCAGCATAAACCGTGCCCATAGCCTTCAGGAGCTTTTCCTGCCACTTGAACCAGTTCGCTTGAACAGGATCGGTTTCCTGGCGAATGGCATAGAAACGATCGCCGACGCGGATACCTTGATTGGAGCCCTTGTTGAGGTAGACGTAATCACCGCGTGCGAAGACAAGCTTGCTGTTGGACTGTTCGCCGGAAATCAATCGCACATCATTATTCTGCGATTGTTCATCGGTGACAAAGCCGGCACAGTAAACTGCCGAGAAATCAGGCGAGGTCTGGGCGCCGACAGCTTGCGTGGAAGAGACGACCTGGTTGGGCGCGTTGCTCTGCGCCGAAGCGCCAGCGGCCGCCAAGAGAATACCAAGACACATCATTGCTGCGTTTGCGCGCATCATCATCGTACTCCTTCGACTCACGCCAGAAAGGGCCGTGCGGGGACTTGCTCCCTTGAAACTAGCAAGCGCCCCGTGCCACGTCAACAAAATGGGTGGGGGTGCTTTACACTTTTGCAAAGGCATGCTACAAGCCCTGTTTTCAAGGGATTGGGGGTAGTCCACGCTCATGCAGCCATTCGGGGAGGGGTTGGGGCGCATTTGTGGCGTTGCCGCGGCCACAACTGCCCGCGAATTGCGGGGTTTGGTCCGGCAGGCGCTACGCTATACCCGGACCGTGGAACTCCGTTTGGACTGGCTGCGGAGCGATCTGGAACGTGAAAAGTTCCTAACCTGGCTGAAAGAATTTCATGCGAAGGGCGCGGTATTCGTGGCAACTTGCCGGCGACGCGTTGGAGGGGGAGAGTTCGCCGGTGATGCGGGCGCCGAAATGTACTGGCAGATGAAAGCGCGGCAAGCTGGTTGCCAGTGGTGCGATCTGGAGGTGGAGACACTGCGGGAACTGCCAGGGAAGTCCGCGGAAGGATATGCGATTCCGCCGAAGGTAATGCTCTCCATGCACGATTTCCGGCGGACACCGAAACTGCCGAAGAAACTGAGCGTGCCAAGGCAGGAAGGAGTTGACGCGATCAAGGTGGCAGTGATGTCGCGGACGATTGGGGACAGCGTGAGGCTGCTGGAAGTGCTGCGCCATTCGCGGCAGGTGGTGGCGGTGCCGATGGGAGAGATCGGATTGCCTGGACGCCTGCTGGCGTTGCGGGAAGGAAGTGCGCTGGCGTACGCACCGGTGGCGTCGGTGACCGCACCGGGACAAGTACACTTGCGGGATTTCAAGGAGTTGTACCGGGCTCACCAAATTACCGGCAAGACGAAGATATTTGGAGTGATCGGGAATCCGATTGGACATTCGCTTTCGCCATTGCTACACAACACGGGATACGTGGCCGGGAAGAGGGATGCGGTGCTTCTGCCATTCCTGGTAGAAAGGCTGGCTGATTTCCTGGAGGCGGTACCGGAGTTGGGGGTGGAAGGCTTCTGCGTTACGGTGCCACACAAAGAGGCAGTGTTCCGGCGCCTGGATGATTGCGAACCATTGGCGCAGCGGATTGGCGCTGTGAACACGGTGACGGTGCGGCGAGGCGGAGCACTGTATGGGAGCAATACAGACTATCTAGGGGTGCTGCACGCGCTGGAAAAGAAACTGAAACTCCGAGGCAGCCGAGTGCTGATTTTTGGCGCTGGCGGGTCCGCGAGGGCTGCGGCATTCGCAGTTGGCCAGGCGGGTGCAGAAGTCTTGATTTGCGCGCGGCGGGAGACGGCGGCACGGGCGCTGGCGCGAGCCGTCGGGGGAGAGGTCATAAGGCACAGCCTGCTGCGTCAGGAAAAGTTTGATGCCATTTTGAATACCACTCCCGTGGGGATGCACCCGCAAGAGGGGATTTCGCCGTTGAAGTCCGGCGAGTTACACTGTTCTGTTGTGATGGACCTTATTTACCATCCGCTGCAGACAAAACTGCTGCGAATTGCGGCAGCGAAGGGAATTCAGACGGTGTCTGGCGTGGAAATGTTTCTTGCACAAGGAATTGCGCAGTGGGAATTGTGGATGGGCAGCCGCGCGCCGGAAACGGCCATGCGCCGCGCGGTGATGCGTGCGCTGCAAGCGGAAAAACAGAAGCGCTGGTGACCCAAGATAGGCGAAAAGCCAGCGCGGTGCAGAGCGTTCTTTACCTTCGACTTTCAACCCCAAAACTGGAATAGTTAACGGAAATCAATGATGCAGCCTTCCTTTCGGGAATTTCAACGATTCGCCAAACACGGGAACTTAATCCCGGTTTACGACGTTTTCTCGGCGGACCTTCTGACGCCTGTGAGCGCGTATTTGCGCGTGGCGCAAGGAGCAAGGTATTCGTTTCTGCTGGAAAGCGTGGAAGGCGGCGAGAAAATCGCGCGCTATACCTTCGCAGGCGCCTATCCGGAAGAGGTATTCCGGTATGCCAGCGGGGCATGCGTTCTGGAAAGCCGCGACCGCATCATCTGGGAAGAGCGCGACCCGATCTCGTTTTTGCGGGAACACATGGCGCGGTTCCGTCCCGTACGCTTGCCGGGCTTGCCGCCGCTGGTGGCCGGGGCGATCGGGTATTTCAGTTACGACATGGTGAGGCTGATCGAGCGGCTTCCCAAACGATTGCGAGACGACATCGGTTTGTATGACGCGATGCTGATGTTCTACCGGGGGATCATTGCGTTCGACCACGTGCAGCACCGCTTGTGGATCGTGCGCAATGTCTATACCGAAGGGCCGGGAACTCTCCGGACAAAATATAACAAGGCCGTGAAGGAGATCCGGCGAACGCGGCAAATGCTGGAAGAGCCGGTGGCGGGGGAACGTCCCGCGAAAAAGAGGACCGGAAAATCGCGGACGCCGGAGGTGAGTTCGAACTTCAAACCAAAAGAATACCTGGAGGCAGTGCGGCAAGCGAAGAAGTACATCCGCGAGGGCGACATTTTCCAGGTGGTACTTAGCCAGAGATTTTCCGCGAAAACCAAGGCCGCGCCGTTTGATATTTACCGTGAACTGCGGGCGCTGAATCCCTCGCCGTATCTCTTCTACCTGCAGTTGAACGACGTGCATGTGGTGGGGAGTTCGCCGGAGATGCTGGTGAAAGTGCAGGGCAGAGAAGTGTTTTACCGGCCGATTGCGGGGACGCGTTGGCGCGGGAACGATGAGGCGGAAGATTTGCGGTTGGAGCGGGAAATGCTGGCCAGCGAAAAAGAGCGCGCGGAACACATCATGCTCGTGGACCTGGGAAGAAATGATCTGGGGCGGGTGTGCGAATACGGCACGGTGAAAGTGGAGAAATTGATGAGCGTGGAGCGGTATTCGCACGTGATGCACCTGGTTTCAAGCCTGCGCGGGATATTGCGCGAGGATGTGGACTGCTTCGATGCGCTGATGTCGTGCTTTCCGGCAGGGACGGTATCCGGAGCGCCGAAGGTTCGCGCCATGGAGATTGTCGAGGAGTTTGAAAAGACGCGGCGAGGAATTTATGCGGGCGGAATACTGTATCTGGATTTTGCGGGAAACCTGGATTCGTGCATCGCGCTGCGGACGATGGTCATTAAGAATGGAGTGGCGCACATACAGGCCGGCGGAGGGATTGTCGCCGATTCGACGCCGGAGGGGGAGTTCCACGAGTCGGTGAACAAATCGAAGGCGCTATTGCGAGCGCTGGAGTGCGCGCATGGCGGAAACGTCGCCCCGGAAGAGAGGCGCAAACCGTGATCCTGTTGCTGGACAACTACGATTCGTTTACCTATAACCTGGCGCAATACCTGGGTGAACTGGGATGCCAGGTGGAAGTGCACCGCAACGACAGAATTTCCGTGGAACAGATCGCACAGCGAAAACCGGAGCACATCGTGATTTCGCCGGGCCCCTGCACGCCGCAAGAAGCGGGGATTTCCGTAGAATTGATTCAGAAATTGGGAGGGAAAATCCCCATTCTCGGCGTATGCCTGGGACACCAGGCAATCGGGGCGGCGTATGGCGGCAAGGTGATTCGCGCGCCCAAACTGTTTCATGGGAAGACGAGCGAGATACAGCATGACGGGAAGGGAATTTTTGCCAAATTGCCGAACCCCTTCACAGCCACGCGTTATCATTCGCTGATCGTGGAGCGCAAGTCCTTGCCCCGCGAGTTGGCGGTAACTGCGGAGACGAGCGATGGCATCATCATGGGCCTCACCCACCGCAAACACAAAGTAGCCGGCGTGCAATTTCACCCCGAATCCGTGCTCACCCAGGCGGGCAAGCAACTCCTGCAAAATTTTCTGGCTCTTTAGAGAAGGCCGTCACTGCCAGAGAGGTCCGGCGGCGGGTGCCGTTGCCTCGGGAAGGTGCGGCCCAGCGTGGGATGGTATCGTTTAAGTAACTCGCGAAATAAAATAGAAGAGAGATATTGAGAAATAGAATATATTGCAAGATTGGTTAAAATAGAATAGGGTGGCCTTCAGCGGGTTGTCCCTCCGTTTCGCCCGGCTCCGGAGGCCTTCCATGTTTATCGTTCGCCGCAGCTTGCCGTTTTTCCTGTGTGTGCCTCTTTCTTTGTATCCCTTGCTGTGTGGTGCAGGCGCCAAAGCGCCTTTGGGAATTCTGACGCAGGCCCATGAGGCTTACCTGAACGAAGTTGCCGCCTCTCCGGGGCTTTCCTTGTTTGATGGCGAGGATGTTTCCACGGATCCTGATGGGCGGCTCAGTGTACGTGTGGGGCTGGCCACGGTGTCGTTGGCGGGGTCCAGCAGCGCAACGCTGCATGGAATCGAGGGGGGTGCACACGTGGACCTGAATGCCGGGACGGTTGCTTTCCGCTCCCCGGAGAATGGAATGGTGGAGATACACGCGGAGGAAGCATTCCTGCGCCCGGAGAAAAACCAAGTGACGCAGGCGGAGGTCACTATTCTGAACCCGAAAGTGCTGTTGATTCGGGCCCGGCGAGGCGACCTCGCTTTCCATTATCAGGAAGAGTTTCAGGTGCTCCCGGAGGGTGAAACGTACCGAATTTACCTGGATTCCCCGGCCGAACCAAATGGGGATACGGTTGCGGGCGGGCTGAAGTCGAACCGATTGCGCAAGGTTTCGTACTACATCATGGGAGCAGCTGGCGCGGGGTTGACAGCGTGGGGCGTGAACGAGTTTGTGCACTCCGGTAATTATGTGGAGAGCCCTGCGAAGCCGTGAGGCGAGACAGCCTTAGAGCGGACTACTGGTTTAGAAAGAAGCGTCGTTCGCAGTGCTGGCGAACGATTTAAGTTGGTGCAACTTGGCGAGGGCTGCGCCGGAATCGATGGAGTGAGCCGCCAACCGCGCGCCGGAGCGGAAATCCCCGGCGATCCCCGTAACAACCAGTGCGGCAGCCGCGTTCACAAGAACAACGTCGCGAGGGGCGCCCGGGTGTCCCTGGAAAATCTGGAGGATGAGAGCGGCATTTTCGTGAGGAGTGCCGCCG
>CAYOOS010000040.1:0-17328 GCA_964405585.1 uncultured Acidobacteriaceae bacterium
TCAAGGTGCCTCTGCGAGGCAAGCTGCTGAAAGAGAATCGCGAGACAGTACGGAGGAGGATTGGAGAAGGCTGGGACGTCGACATCGATAAAGCGATGATCCTGGGAGTAGAAGAAGACCTGATGGCAATGATTCCTGCATGAATTGAGGGAGGAACCATGACGAATCAGATCCCGAAGTATGTGACACAAGCGCGGGCGGCGTACCTGTTGGGTATGCCGGTCGCGGAGATATCCCGGATCTCGCAAGAAAAGGGAATCGGGCAGTTCGAGCGCGCCGGTAACGAAGAAGAGCGGTTCTTCACGTACGAAGAGCTGCAGAAGATCTGCGTAGTGGCGACAAATGAAGCAGTAACGGTGTAAGCAGCAAAAAAATCGAGTTTCCTCCGGCCCCCCTCGGCAGGACCCCCGCCCCGGCTCGTTGCCCCCCAGCGAGCCGGGGTTCCTTTTCCACGGCAGGCGATGTTCCCGCCTATTGAATCGATTTAGAATTCCTTTGACAGAAAACCCCCGGATGAGGGAACTTAGCAGCGATTCCACGTGCGGGGCTTCCAATCATGAAATGGCGAATGGGCGGAGTTGTGGTTGGCTTGCTGCTTGCTGCGTATGCGCCGCATGTGGTTGACCAGGCGCCGCTGGACCTCGTAATTCTTGGCGGCCGGGTGATGGATCCAGAATCGGGGCTGGATGCCGTGCGGAATGTAGGCATCCGCGACGGGAAAATCGTCGCGGTTACGGAAAGCGCGCTGCAGGGCCGCGAGACGATCAACGCCAAGGGCCTGGTGGTAGCGCCGGGCTTCATCGATATGCACGAACACGGACAAGCGCCGCGCAATTATGATTTTCAGGCGCGCGATGGGGTGACTACATCACTGGAATTGGAAGTTGGCACGGCGGATGTGGAGGGATGGTACGCGGCGCGCCAGGGAAAAGCCCGTATCAATTATGGCGTGAGCATCGGGCACATTCCCGTTCGCATGAAGGTGATGAAAGAAGCCGGCGATTGGGTGCCGAGTGGAGACGCGGCACATCGCGCTGCATCTGCCGAGCAAATTAAGGAGATGGCAGATTTGATGGAGCGCGGATTTCGCGAGGGCGCTCCGGCAATGGGCATGGGAATCAATTACACCGAAGCCGCTTCGCACGAAGAAATTCTCGAGATGTTCCGTGTGGCCGCAAAGTATAAGGCATCCGTACATGTCCACGTGCGATATGGAGGAGTTAAAGAGCCCACGTCGGGATTGGCGGCGGTGGAGGAGGTGATTGCAGCGGCGGCATCCACGGGTGCGCCGCTGCATGTCGTACACGTCACCAGCATCGGGCTCAGGGATACGCCGAATCTCATCGCACTCATCGAAGGAGCAAGACGCCAAGGGCTGGACGTGACCACCGAGTGTTATCCGTACACCGCGGGGTCCACGAATCTAGAGACCGCCATTTTCGATCCCGGTTGGCAAGAGAGCATGGGCATCACTTACAAGGACCTGCTCTGGGTGAAGACGGGCGAGCGCATCAGCGAACAATCCTTCGCGAAGTTCCGGAAAGAGGGAGGCACGGTTATCATATTTTCGATTCCGGAAGAAGTGGTCCGGGGTGCGCTGGCGAATCCCATGGTGATGATCGCCAGCGACGGAATGCGGCTCACCGGACCAAAGGTGCATCCACGAGGTCAGGCAACCTTCGCGCGCGTGCTGGGCCATTACGTCAGAGAAGAGAAGGTACTGGACTTGATGACGGCCTTGCGGAAAATGACGATTATGCCGGCGCAGAGGCTCGAGAAGCGCGCACCCATGTTCCAGAACAAAGGGAGAATTCGCGTGGGCGCGGACGCGGATATCAGTATCTTCGATCCGCAGCGCGTAATTGACAAAGCTACATATGAAGAGCCGCTGCAATTCTCGGAAGGAATTCCCTATGTACTGGTGAACGGCGTCGTGGTCGTCCGCGAAGAGAAATTGGTGGAGAATGCATTCCCCGGGAAAGCCGCACGGGCGCCGATTTCGCAGTAGAAGGCGGAACGATTTGCGGAAGCACTTTAACAGTTAGAAAAAGTTCCAGACGGGAAAGCAAGCAAGACCAGCACGAAATTTTCGCGGTATCGAAATCCAGGTTCAGAGGATGGTTCCATGGCTTCTGCTCTAGCGGGTGGTGGCGTGAATGCGGCAGGAAGCGACAAGACCGGTTACAACCGGTTTCTCCTGCTGGTGGCGGGGTTGGGTGGCCTGCTCTACGGAGTAGACGTTGGGATCATCGCGAGCGCGCTGCCCTATCTGCAAGCGACTTCGCCTTTGAATGCGGGCCAGTTGTCCAACGTTGTCGCGGCCGTGCTTTTGGGAAGCGTTATTTCCACCCTCTTCGCCGGTTTGCTTGCGGATTGGATGGGCCGCAAGCCTTTAATGATTCTGAGTGGCGTGATGTTTGTGGCCAGCATCCCGGTGATTGCCTTGTCGCAAGGCTACGGCGCGCTCGTGCTCGGCAGATTGTTGCAAGGTGTCAGTGCAGGGCTTATCGGCGTGGTAGTGCCTCTTTATCTGGCTGAATGCCTTTCAGCATCAACCAGAGGAAAAGGCACGGGAATATTCCAGTGGCTGCTGACATTGGGAATTTTTCTGGCTGCGTTGGTGGGGATTTACTTCAGTTACCGCGTCGACGAAGTGGCCCGGCTCGGGGATGCTGCCCAGTTGCTTGCGTTCAAAAACACGGCATGGCGCAGTATTTTCTGGGTCTCGCTGCCGCCTGGAATTCTGTTTGTGATTGGGAGCTTTCTGGTGGGAGAGTCGCCGCGCTGGCTTTTCCGCAAAGGAAAAAAGGAAGCCGCATTGAGTTCGCTGCTTCGCTCGCGCTCCAGCGAACAGGCACAATCGGAACTTCACGAAATGGAAGAAACCAGCGCGGCGGAACTGGCCAAGACCTCCAGCGGCAACAAAATAAGGGAGTCACTGCTGCGCCGAAAGTACGTGATTCCTTTCGTGCTCGCGTGCGTCATCCTGGCGTGCAATCAGACCACCGGCATCAATTCCATCATCGGGTTCAATACCAATATCCTGCTGCAGAGCGGGCTCTCCGATGTGCAAGCGCATTGGGGCTATGTGATCTTCACAATGATGAACTTCCTGATGACCATTGGCGCCATGATCCTTGTCGACAGAAAGGGAAGGAAGTTCCTGCTTTCCCTGGGAAGCGCCGGGATTATTGTTTCGCTGGTATGCACCGGTCTGCTGTTTCACAAAACGGAAGTGCACCGAGTGGACGCGCGGGAACTGGTGCAGACCATGGTGGGACCGGAAGGGAAGCTCTCGTTCGTGTATGACGAGACGGCTGCCGAAGCGATGCTGGCCGGGAAGGGACCTGCGGGCGTTGAGCGCACGACGGGGCCGACGTCACTTAGCCTAATTTACTCCTACGGAGGATTTCGCGCAGCGTCGAAAGCGGTCCGGTCGGATGATGTTGCTGCGAAACCCATCGAAATCACGCGCGAAGACAGCATCCCCGCAAACAAGGTGGTAGCGTTCTTCTCTAATCCTTTTGCGAGTCTGGACGAGGCGCGCACCGCGCCACTGAAAATTGAAAATGCGTTGATTACGCCCATTCCGGGCCAGCGCAACGGCTGGCTGGTTGCTCTCACGCTGTATCTCTTCGTATCTTTTTATGCCATTGGGCCGGGCGTCTGCGTGTGGCTGGCGCTTTCGGAACTCATGCCCACGCGTATTCGCTCCAACGGCATGAGCATCGCGTTGCTGATCAACCAGGGGTTCTCCACTACCATTGCGGCAATCTTCCTCCCCACCGTCGGCAAATACGGTTACGCCACCATGTTTTTCGCGTTTGCCGCATGCACGGTCATCTACTTCGTGACCGCCGCGTTCTTCCTGCCGGAGACCAAGGGGAAAACCTTGGAGGAGATCGAAGCGCATTTTGAAGGCGTGAAGAAATAGCGCGATGACTCCAACTCCACGCACTGGAGGGGCGCATCACGCTGTCCTCGCCGGATTCCTGGGCTGGACGCTCGATGCCTTCGACTTCTTCGTAATCATTTTTCTCTACGACACACTTGCGAAACAGTTTGGCGTTTCCAAACAAGCCATTATTTTCACCACCGCGGCGACGCTGGCCTTTCGGCCTGTTGGCGCATTCGTTTTCGGACTGCTCTCTGACCGGTTCGGCCGGCGCATTCCGCTTATTGGCACCATTGTCTATTTTTCCGTGATCGAAGTAGGTTGCGGCTTTGCGCCAAATTACACCGTGTTCCTGATTCTTCGCGCGCTGTTTGGAATCGGCATGGGCGGGGAATGGGGAGTCGGAGCTTCTCTGGTGATGGAGGCGGCGCCTACGCGCTGGCGCGGAATCCTTAGCGGAATGTTGCAGAGCGGCTATCCCATCGGCAACCTGCTGGCGGCGCTGGCGGCGCGATTCATTCTGCCGGCGTGGGGCTGGCGGCCGATGTTCTGGATCGGTGCGTTGCCGGCGCTGCTCGCGCTCTATATAACGCTGAAGGTGCCGGAGTCTGAAGCGTGGAAGCAGCATCGCGCAGGTTCCATGGGAGACGTGCTGCGCACTGTGGCGGGGCAATGGAAGCGGTTCGCTTATCTAGTGGTGCTAATGACTTTCATGATGTTCCTGTCGCACGGAACGCAAGACCTCTACCCGGATTTCCTGAAAGAAGTGCACGGCCTGAACGCTTCGCTGGTGGCGAATATCGCGATGATGTACACGGCGGGCGCCGTCGTGGGGGCGATTATTTTTGGGCATCTGTCGCAGGTGTTGGGCAGGCGCAAGGGAATGATGTGCGCGCTGGGGCTGTCGCTGCTGATTATTCCGTTCTGGGCGTTCGGCGCCAACGTGCCACTGCTGATTGCCGCGGCGGTGTTGATGCAAATGGGTGTGCAAGGGGCCTGGGGAGTGATTCCAGTCCATTTGAACGAATTGGCGGCGGATTCCGCGCGCGGGTTGATCCCAGGATTCGCGTACCAGTTGGGGATTCTGTTTGCGTCGCCCACAAACAACGTGGAGTTCGCGCTGCGCGGCAGGTTTGGCTATCAATGGGCGCTAGCAGGCTTTGAAGTAGTGACCATCGTGGCCCTGGCCATCTTACTGTGGCGCGGGTCCGAAGCCCACGGCAAGAGCTTCGTTAAAGCCGTTTGATGGCCGCCCCGTTTTTGGATTTTTCCATCGCTGTGCTAATCTATTCAAACGAGCCTGTAGCTCAACTGGATAGAGTCCGCCTCCGGCGGAAACCAGAAGGTTGTAGGTTCAAGTCCTATCAAGCTAGCCATTTCCTTCCATGTTTTACGTGTATGTCCTCCAGTCCGAATCCACAAAGCGCTACTACACAGGGTTCACTGCCGACCTTGAGCATCGAATCGGTCAACACAATGCCGGTCTGACGAAATCGACAAAGAACCGTGGCCCGTGGAAGCTGGTTTATGCGGAAAAACAAGGCTCTCGCGCCGCGGCCATGGCACGCGAACGATTTCTGAAATCCGGGCAGGGAAGGGAACATTTGGCCGAGCTGATCGCCTCCTGGCGACCCTAGCTTGGCAGAGTAAGTCCGCGCGGAGCGGAATCCAAAACTTCAGAGGCCCAAATCTTTTCGATCTCGCCACTTCCCGAGTTTTGCTTGACGTGTGGCTGTCACATTTGGATTTTTCCGTCGCTGTGCTAATCTATTTGTACGAGCCTGTAGCTCAACTGGATAGAGCGTCTGGCTACGAACCAGAAGGTTGTAGGTTCAAGTCCTATCAGGCTCGCCATTCTTCCTCCAATAGATCAAGAAAAGTTTAATACCACCCGAATATGGGTGTCTCTCGACTTCTTGCCATGCAACTTATTTGCATAGGGCAGATACGTAAGGTGATAAGAAGAGTTGGGTGCCGCACCGTTTTGGGGCAGGCCCTTTAATAGTTGCGATTGTTGGCTTCGCTTTTCCAAACGCTGAACAAATTTGCCCTGCTCCGCTGAATTGAACCCACTCTCACCATAAATTAAAGCGATGTGCTTCGGTTAATGCCGGGATATACTGCAGTTTCGATTGAATTCTTGAAGAACGGCAGCAATCCGATTGTCATGTCACGCGTCTAAGTCGGTTAGGAATACGTCACGGTCCCCATGCGAAGCCTGGTGCAATCCTTCACGGTGAGATTGGAATTCGTTTTATTGCTGCTGGTGTCGCTGCCCATGGTGTACGCGCGGCTTGCGAGCCGCCCGGGGGCCCAGGTTTCCAACGGACAGACCGCTGTGGCCGAGCAGAAAGACTTTTCTCGAGTGCTGCGGTTGGCTGGAACGACGCGGGCGTCGCGCTCGTTCATCGTGACTGCGCCGCAGTTGGAAGGGGCGCAGCTCAACACGCTTCTGATTACGCGTGTCGTGGCATCGGGCGTGCAAATCAAGCCCGGTGACATCCTGGTGCAATTCGATCCTCAGGCGCAACTGAAGGACTACATTGACAAGCAGAAAACGTACACCGAACTGGTTGGCACCGTGGCACAGAAGCAGACCGACGCGGACATCGCGCGGGCCAAGGACGGTACAGAGCTGGAAGCCGCGGAAAACGCGCTGAAGAAGGCGGAACTGGAAGTCCAGCGAAACGAAATCGTCTCGCGCATTGATGCGGAGAAAAACCAGGAATCGCTGGAGGAAGCCAAGGCAACGCTTTCCCAACTGAAGGAAACTTACGAATTGAAGCGCAAAGCAGCCGCGGCGACCATCCGCATCGTCGAGTTACAGCGCGACCGGGCCGCGGAAGCGATGCGCTACGCGAAATCCAATGAAACAAAAATGACCATTCCATCGCCGATGGAAGGAGTGGCGGTGTTCAACACCATCTGGATCGGCGGGCGCATGCGCTCGGCGCAGACGGGGGACTCCGTCGATTCGGGCGTACCGTTTTTGCAGGTTGTTGATCCCTCCAGGATGGAAGTGAGGGCAAAGATCAACCAGTCGGATTTGGGCAAGGTGCCCATGGGCCAGAAGGCCATAGTGCGTTTTGACGCTTATCCGGGAATGACCCTGCCCGCATTATTGACAGAAATATCGCCGTTTGGCGAGGGAGGAAGATTTTCAGACAAGGTTCGCGCGTTCACCGTGGTCTTTTCCATTCAGGGGAGCGATCCGCGGCTGCTTCCCGACCTCTCGGCGGCGCTGGACATCACCTTGGAATCGCAAGCAAACGCCACTGTGGTTCCGCGACAGAGCGTGGTGCATGACGCGAGTGGAGATTTCGTGATGGTGAAATCGGGGCTGGGCTACGAAAAGCGCGCGGTGCAACTCGGCGGGATGAATGACACCGAGGCGGTGGTGCGCTCCGGCATTCGTAAAGGCGATGTAGTTGAAATGAAGCCGGGAGAAGCGGGCACACCGGCAAGGAAGTAGGAAAGAGCAAGATGGCGCGTTGGATTCGACAGAAGAAATATTGGGTGGCCGCGGCAATCGTAATCGTTGCGGCGACGATTTTTGGCGCGATTCGACTGGCACGCTCTGCGCCGAAATTCCCAATGGCCGTCGTTCAACAAAAAGAATTTGTGGATTACGTGGAGGTGCGGGGAGCGGTGAGGGCTTTGAAATCCACGGTGGTCACGGCGCCGGCGGGCTCGGGCGACCTGCAGATATTGCATATCGTTACCAACGGCGTGAAGGTGAAAAAAGGTGATGTGATTGTGGAATTTGACGCCACCACGGTGAAACATAACCTGGCGCTGAATCAATCCGCATTGAAATCAGCGGATGCGGCGATTCAGCAATCAAGTGCCGCAAGCAAACTGAAAGAGGAACAGGACCTGACCGACGTGATGAAGGCGCGATTTGATGTGGAAACAGCGCGCATGGAAACGAAGAAGCAAGAGATCATCTCCGCGATCGAGGGGGCGGAGGCGAAACTGAAACTGGCCGACACGGAACAGAAACTCGTGGAGGTGGAAGCGAAGCTCAAAGCAGACCGTGCCGCGGCTGCCGCGGACCTGGCCAGCAAGCAGAGGGCGCACGATCAGGCTGACTTTCAAGTGAAACAATCCGAGCGACAGTTGTCCTCGTTGATTTTGCGTTCTCCGAGCAACGGCGTAGTCGTCTTGCAAGTGAACTGGCAGGCTTCCGGGCCAATGCAGATGCCGGCGCCTTTCAAGGCGGGGGACCACGCGTGGCCGGGCGCGACGATCGCGGAATTGCCGGACACGAACACGTTGCAAATCACCGCGCGCGTGGAAGAGGCGGAGCGCGGGCGAGTGCAAAATGGGCAATCGGCGACAATCCGCGTGGATGCAGTGCCGGACCGCAGCTACAACGGCAAGGTGGAAGAGATCAGCACGACAGCGAGCCCGGACTTCAATGGCGGATGGCCGTTTCCCAAGAATTTCACGTTGGCCATTACGTTGCCGGAAAGCGATGCGCGGCTGACTCCCGGAATGGGAGCCATCGTGCGAATTGCGGTGGATCGCGTGGCGCAGGGAATCGTGATACCGACAGATGCGATCTTCCGGAAGGAAGGCCGCTCGGTTGTGTACGTGCGCCGAGGTTCGAAGTTCGAGGAAGTAACAGTGGAAGTGGCGCGGCGCAGCGGCAACGATGCATTGATTGCGAAGGGCATCTACGCGGGAGAGCAGTTGGCGCTGAAGGATCCGACGCAGACGGAGTAGAAACAGCGGTGAAATGGAAGCTACAACACGGTCTTCTTTGCTTGGCTCTGGCGAGTTCTGCTGGAGCTGGTGGAGGATGCAAGGCGCAGAAGGTCAGCGCTTCGGAGGGGGATATCCCCAACGCGAAGGTGGAGCAAGGAGATGTGGAGCTGCGTTTTCCGACGACGGGAGTCCTGAACGCAACGCAGAGCCGCATTGTTGTGGCCCCGCCGGTAGCCGGAGGAACGCTGAGAATCATCCAGTTGAGTCCAACGGGAAGCGCGGTGAAGGCCGGGGATGTGGTGGTGAGCTTCGATCCGGCGCAGCAGGAGTACAACCTGGCGCAAAGCCACAGCGATTTGGAAGAGGCGGAGCAGGAGATTGTAAAGGCCCAGGCGGACGCGAGCGTGCAGGCTGCGGAAGACAAAACCGCGATGATCAAAGCGAAGTATGCGGTGCGGCGGGCGGAGCTGGACGTCAGCAAGAATGAATTGCTGAGCGAAATAGATGCGAAGAAGAATTTGCTGGCGCTGGAAGAAGCGCAGAGAGCGCTGGCGCAATTGCAGCAGGACGTGCAATCGCACGCCAGTTCAAACCAGGCAGGGCTGGCGTTGAGCGAAGAGAAACGCAACAAAGCACAACTGGCCATGCGACAGGCCGAGCAGAATATCCAGAACATGAAAGTGAAAGCGGCGATCAGCGGAATGGTGGTTGTTCGCGGAAACGAGAATGCCGCCGGAGGTATGTTTTACGGCGGGATGACGCTGCCGGATTATCAGGTGGGAGATCAAGCGAACCCGGGGAATACCGTTGCGGAAGTGATCGATACTTCAAAAATGGAGATCGCTTCGAAGGTTTCGGAAAAAGACCGGCCATACCTGAAGAAAGATCAGCCGGTGGAAGTTCAGATGGACGCGTTCCCTGGGGAGAAAGTGAAGGGCAAGATCGCCAGTGTGGCCGGGGCGACGAGCGAAGGATTTTTCTCGGACAATCTGCAACGGACATTCGATGTCACCGTACAGTTGGATCGCGAAGACGCGCGTCTGCGGTCCGGTTTTTCGGCGCAGTTGACATTTTTGGGCGAGCGTATCCCCGGCGCGCTCACGATTCCGATGGAAGCGGTGTTCGAGCATGCCGGGAAAACGGTTGTTTACACAAAACAGGGAAGCTCGTGGGAATCCCAGGATGTGAAAGTGCGAGCCTATTCGGAGGGCCGCGCGATTCTGGAAAGTGGATTGACAGCGGGGACGCAAGTGGCGCTGGTGAACCCGGAAGACCATGGGTCGGGGAAAGGGAAGTCGGGCGGAACAGCGGGCCCGTCGGTGAAAGGTTCGGCGCCATGAGGCATGGGGAATCCTAAGATGAGCGCCGCCTGGAAGCGCTACCTGAAAAATATTCAGCAATGGCTGCCCGACGTTGTGCTTGGTCTGGAAAATCTTTCCACACACAAATTGCGTTCGCTGCTGACGATGTTGGGAATGATCTTCGGCGTGGCGGCGGTCGTGGCCATGCTGTCAATCGGGGCTGGCGCGCAGCAGAAGGTGATGGCCTTTATCGAGCAGTTGGGTGTGCGAAACCTTATCGTTGAAGCGAAGGAGGCGTCAAATTGGCAGGAACTCCAGAAGGTGCGGCGCACGTCGCCCGGGCTGACACTCAACGATTTCCGCATACTGGACAAGAATTTGCAGGGGGTGGAAGAGGCGACCCCGAGAAAGCGCGTGCATCCTTCGAAGGTCCTGCCAAAGCCACAACAGGACCCGCCGGTGGTGTTCGGTGTGCGGCCGGACTATTTGACCATTGCGTCCCTCCGCGTGACAGAAGGGCGATTCTTCACAGCGGCGGATGATGCCGCGGCGGCGCCGGTGTGCGTGCTGGGAGCGGCGGCGAAGGACAGTTTATTTGGAGGGGCGAATTCCGTCGGCGAATATGTGAAGTTGAATGACGAGTGGTTCCATGTGATTGGAGTGGTGGCGCCCCAGCTTGCCGCGCAAGGCGACGCCTCCGCGATCCAAAGCGAGGACCTGAACAATCTGGTATACGCGCCACTGAATTCGGTGCTCACGCGCCTGGAAGATTCGCAGGGCTACTACAAAGATGAAATCGATGGCATCTATCTGCGGATGGCGTCGACCAGCGACAGTTCGGCGAACGCCAAAATCGCGCGGGGCATCCTGAATGTGACGCACCACGCGGCTGGAGATTTCACGATTGTGGTGCCCGCGGAGTTGCTGGCGGAACAGCGGCGGACGGAACAATTGTTCAACACGGTGATGGTGGCCATCGCCTCGATCTCGCTGCTCGTCGGCGGAATCGGGATCATGAACATCATGCTGGCGGCAATTCTGGAACGCACGCGAGAGATTGGCGTGCGGCGAGCGGTGGGCGCGCGGCAACGAGACATCGTGCGGCAGTTCGTCATCGAAGCGGTACTGATCTCGTTTGCCGGTGGGCTGCTGGGAATTGGCGTGGGCTTTGGAATGTCGGAGATGATTGCGTGGTTTGCCGGGTGGTCCACGGTGGTGACGGCAGCATCCATTTTGTTGGCTTTCGCGGTATCCCTTTCGGTGGGGCTGGTATTCGGCATTTATCCTGCCATGAAGGCGGCGCGGCTCGATCCGGTGGAAGCCATCCGGTACGAATAGTTCTTGTGCGGACAACCAATAGATTGGGAGGTGTATCTTGTTGCGTCGAACGGCAACCCTTATTGCGTGCGCGGTTCTGATTCTTTTTTCGGGAGGCGAGGCTATGGCGCAAAACAGCCAGCCGTTGGAACGCCTTTTGGGAATACCGGCAAAACAAATGCCGGCGCCTCCGTTGCCTACGCCCGAAGGGTTTCCGGATCACATTGTGGGCGGGAAGCTCACACTCTCGCTGGAGGACAGCATCCGGCTCACTTTGGTCAACAACACGGATATTCGGCTGGACAATTCGGCAATAGAATTTGCGCAGAACAATGTGTTCCGCCAGTACCAATTGTTTGACCCGGTGCTTTTGGCAAGTTTTAACGACCAACGCTCGCAGACGCCGACCTCGACACAATTGCAAGGCGCGGAGATCCTCAACACACTGACGCAAGCAACGACGTTTGGTTATTCGCAGACTTTCGCCAGCGGGACGAATTTCCAGACGAATTTCAGCTTCAACAAGTTTTCGACGAACAGCTCCTACAGTTTCCTGAATCCCGCGATTCCCTCCACGTTGCAATTCCAAGTGACACAACCGTTGCTGAAGAATCTTGGCTTGTTTGCGAATCGCGCGCCGATCTTGATCGCCCAGCGCAACCTGAAGCAGGCGCAATCGGTATTTCAAGCGGAAGTGAACGACATCCTTTTGCAGACGATTGAGGGGTATTGGAACGTGGTTCTGGCGCGAGAGGCGCTGGTGGTGCAGAAGAAATCGTACGATGAAGCGCAAAAAAGCTATGACCATGATAAGAAAGCGCTGAGTCTGGGGGCACTGCCGCCGCTGGACATTTACCGTTCGGAATCGCAAGTTGCTTCGCGGCGAGTGGCCTTGATTCAGGCAGAATACAGCTTGAAACAGGCGGAAGACCAGTTCCGGCAGATTATCGGCGCGGACCGCGACCCAGGGATACGGGCGCTGGACATCGAACTCAGCGAGGATTTTCGTCCGGCTGGCGCACTGACGGAGATTGATATTGCCACTGCGCTATCGCGGGCACTGGCGAACCGGCCGGAATTCGACTCCGCACGGCAGCTGCTGGCAAGCGATGAAATGAACATCCGGCTCGCGCACAACAATATTCGCCCGGACCTCGAACTTTCCGGGAGTTATGCCACGAACGGGTTGGGAGGAAACGAATACAACAGCGCGGTGCCGCCGATTCTCATATCCACGGGAGGATTGGGAGAGAGCATCAACCAGATGTTCCACTTCAACTACCCGACCTACGGGGTCACGCTGTCATTGCGGCTGCCCATCAAAAACCACAGCGCGGAAGCGAATCTTGGGGATGCACTGGTTTCCCGGACGCACGACCAATACCAGGAAGAGAAGACGAGGCAAACCATTACGCTGGAAGTGACGAATGCCGTGCACCAACTCGAAGAGTCGAAGCTCTCGCTGGAGGCCGCGCGCGTTGCCGTGGATCTGGCGGAAAAGAGTTTGCGCGCCGAAGAACGCAAATACGAACTGGGATCGAGCACGGTGTTCTTCGTACTGGACGCGCAAACACAACTGGCGCAAGCGGAGTTCTCACTGGCGCAGGCGGAAACGGGTTATCAGACAGCCGTGGCGGAGGTAGAGAATGCCACGGGAGAATTGTTGAGCCGTTACCACGTTGAGCTTACGCTGCGGCACAAGTGACGGGCCTATTCCTTTGGCACCACGATCCCTTTCATTTCCGGGATTGTTTGCCCGCCATCCTCTTCGTGTCTCCACTCGAAGGATCTTTCGGCTGCGGCAAAACCGGTCGGGCGAAGAAGTTGTATATGTAACGTGAGTTTGCGCGCAATCAGAGCCGTGGGGAGTTGGCCGTCAATCGTTTCCGCGTGGTCCAGCAGTGGGAATCTCTTCTCACCACTGGCAATGAGGGTGTTGTGTCCATCGCGAACTTCCCAGCGGAGCAGGTAATCGTGAAGCCGATAGCTAGGCAGCTCTTTTTCTGACTTTGGAGTGGCCGTAATCGTAAATGCGCTGGGGACTTTGTACGCCCACTCGTTCCAATCGGCCGAGAGAGTCGCTGGCGCGTTGGCATCCTTCCATGCCTGATATGAAGGCCGACGCTGGCGGAATTCGTCCACCACGCCGATATCCACATAGCCTTCCTGGACTCCGGGCCAGAGATTGCGATGCGATTTATAGTCCTGGTAGCACCAGAAAATCGCACCGGCAATCCAATCGCGTCGCGCGAACTCCGCCATTTGTTCGCGAATTGTTTCCACCCGCAACTGATCTCCCGCAGCCGAATCGGCGGCGAAGATGGCGGGCGTTCCAAATTCAGAAATAATCAGCATTTTGTCTGGAAAGACGCGGTTAATTTTGTCGAGTGCGGGAACGAGCCCGGATTTCGGTCCCGCCCATGACCCGTAATACTGGTTCATCATCAGGAAGTCGGCGTCCTTTGCGGCGGCATCTTCGGCACGATCCACGGCGGGAAGGGAATCGTCCGCAAAGGAAACGAAGCGGTCAGGGTCGATTTCATGGATCATGTTGCGCAAAGCGTGGAAATACGCGCGCCCACCGGGAGTGGACATTTCACTTTCGTTGGAGACGCTCCAGGCAAAAATGCTCGGGTGGTTCGCGTTCTGCTCGATCATTTCGCGCATCTGCTGTTTGGCAAGAGCCAGAACCTTCGGGTCGCTCAGTTGTTCTTCGCTGAATTGCCACACGGGGATTTCAGGAATGAAGAGAATGCCGTTGCGATCGGCGTAGTCAAAAATGTAGGAATTCTGCGGGTAGTGTACCGGGCGAGTGAGCGTTACCTGCAGGGCTTTCATGTCGTCGTAGTCGTAGCGCATGGTTCCCGGGGTTTCGGCGAGCCCCTCCCATGGCGACTCTTCGTGGCGCGTCATGCCGCTTAGGCGCGCGCGTTCACCATTGATCAGGAGATGGCGGTCGCGGATTTCGATTTGCCGTAGCCCGAAGTTGTCCTGACGCGTATCGAGAACCTTGCCGCCGGATTCAAGATTTGCGGACAGGCGATAGAGATTGGGTTGGTCGATGCTCCAGCGACGAATGTTAGCCAGTTTGAGCGAAACGCCCCGGCTCGATGCGCCAGGGGGTAGCGAAAAAGTTTCCGAGGTTTGCGCGGCCGTTTGGCCTTCGGGATCAAGCGCAACGAGGACCAGAACGACAGAGGCGCTTTGTTTAGAACTGTTTTCAAGGAATACGTTGTCGCGAACTGTCGCATTGCCAGCGCTAATCTCCGAACGGATCTGCTGGCGCCGAATGAGGAGCGGTTCATTGATCGTCAGATAAACGTCACGGACGATTCCGCCGTAATGCCACCAGTCGTACCAGACATTGTTGGAGGAGCGCAGGCGCATGGCCAAACCGGGAATGGTTGAGGCCGAGGGGCGATTATCAATCTGCACTGCGAGATAGTTGGTGGGCCGCAGGTGCGCGCCGATGTCGAAATAATAGGCCGTATAGCCGCCCTCATGCCGTCCAATCTCGGTTCCATTCAGCCAGACGCGGGCCGAATAAAACGTGGCGTTGAAATGCAGTTCGATGTGTTTCCGGGAAAGTTCTGCGGGAATCTCAAAGGTGCGGAAGTACCACGCGATGCCTTCGTAATCGTCGTACTTGCCGATGTTCCAGGTATGAGGCACGGAAACGGGAATCGCTTCAGCGGGCAATTGCTTTTGCCAACCGGAAGACTCGCCGCTGGCCGTGGGATCGATGCGGAAAGACCAGTTTTGGTTCAAGTCAATCTGCGTGGCAGCAGGCAAAATTGCCGGGAAGAGCAAAAGCACTACGCCCCCAAATAGATGTTTCATATATGTTGGTCGGCCTGGAGCGTTGGCGCGGCCATCCCTTCGGTGATATCAGAGCGGAACCCAGTCAGCCGCTACTGCCTTTGCCGGCAATCTTACTCTCGCCAGTGCTAAACCTCACCGGGTTCTTGCGTCACGATGTGCACGTCCACTGCCGGCGATTCCCGCAGAAAGCGATGAACAACGGAAAGGTACAGATACTTGCGCCAGTCGCGGACGGACGCGCGCCCAAAGACAACCTGCGTAATGTGTTTTCCGCGGACAAAGTCAGAGATGGTGTCCGCGACGCTTTGCCCCTTCATGCGGATGACCTCGGCGCCCAGGTTTTCCGCAAATTTCAAGTTCGCCTCGAGCACCTTGGGGTTCTCTTCGCGAGGTGCCAATTCGCGGTCCACATGGATCACAAAAAGTTGCGCATCCAATCTCCGCGCCATGCGCGCCGCTCGCGCGATCAGATACTGCCCCGAGGGGCTGCCACTCACGCACACGGCAATGCGCTCGCGCACGCTCCAATTTTCGTGAATTTCCTTGGCGTCCATGTAGGACTCTAAGCTGCGGTCCACTTGTTCAGCCACCTGGCGCAAGGCCAATTCGCGGAGGGCGATCAGGTTGCCGCGGCGGAAGAAATTGGAAAGCGAGCGCTGCACCCTTTCTTCGCTGTAGACGTCGCCGCGTTTCATGCGGTTCTGAAGCGCTTCGGGCGTAAGATCCACCATCACGGTTTCTGTGGCCGAAAGGGGCACCCAGTCCGGCAAAGTTTCGCGCACCGTGATGCCAGTGATAGCGCGAACCGTGGGCGCGATGCTTTCGATGTGCTGAATGTTCAAGGTCGAAAGGACGTCAATCTTTGCCGCAAGAATTTCCTGCACATCCTCGTAGCGTTTGCGGTGGCGGCTGCCGGGAATGTTGGTGTGCGCCAGTTCGTCCACCAGCACAACTTGCGGGTGCCGCGCCAGGATGGCGTCCACATCCATTTCCTCAAAAACGGTGCCCTTGTAGTCGATCTTCTTGCGCGGCACGGCTTCCAATTGCTCGGCGAGTTCCTGCACACCCTTGCGCCCGTGCGTTTCCACGATGCCAATGACAATTTCCTCGCCGCGGCTGCTGCGGCGAATGGCCTCGCTCAGCATGCTGTACGTTTTGCCTACACCGGGGGCATAGCCGAGGAACAGCTTGAAGATTCCGCGGGCCTTGGGTGTGGGGGAAGCCACTTCCAGCCAATCTTCGGGCTTTTTCGGCAAGTCTCCTTCTTCTCCACGGAAAGATTTGTTAGTGCGCTACAATACGGCTATGACGCGTTTCTTAATGGGGCGCGGGATGGGCATTCTGGTTGCCACCATCCTGCTGATCTCCATGACTTATATTTTCAGCCGAATTTTTCATGTCAACCAGACGACGGCCGCGCTGTCGTTTCTCCTCGCGATTTTAGCAGTTTCCGCTGTCTGGGGCATGGTTGTCTCAGTGTACATGTCCGTGAGCGCAATGCTGCTGTTTAACTTTTATTTTCTGCCTCCGGTGGGAACGTTTACCATTTCAGACCCACAAAATTGGGTGGCCCTGTTTGCTTTCCTGTTCACGTCCATCATGGGTAGCCAGCTTTCCGCGCGCATTCGCAAAGAAGCGGACACGGCGCACGGCCGGCGGCGCGAAGTGGAACGGCTGTACGAATTCAGCCAGAAGCTGCTTGGAGCTGGCAACGTCATTCAACTGATGAACGCCATCCCAAACTATATCGTGGAATGTTTCGAGGCGGGCGCCGCAGAGCTTTTTGTTCCCCAGAAGGACAAATTCTACCGCTCTGGGTATGGCGCGGCGCAGCTCGACGAAGAGCAGATGAAAGCGGCCTATCTGCGTGACGAAACCACCACTCAGACTCAGCGAACACTCCATTTTCTTCCGGTTCGTCTGGGCGTTAAGCCGATTGGCAGCCTGGGAATTTCCGGCGCGCGGCTTTCCAGGCAAACGCTCGACGCCATCGGTTCGCTGGTAGCCATTGCGATCGAGCGCGCCCGGGCCATCGAACAACTCAGCGAAACGGAAGCGGAGCGCCAGGGAGAACGTCTTAAATCCGCGCTTCTCGATTCCATCGCACACGATTTTCGCACGCCACTTACATCTATTAAGGCGGCCATCACGGATTTGTTGGGTTCGCAGAACGCGCAGAGCCTGCAGCAGCAGGAACTCCTCACGATTATCAATGAGGAGTGCGACCGCCTGAATCACCTGGTGGAAGAAGCGGCTGAAATGGCCAAGTTGGAAGGCGGCGAG
>CAYOOS010000041.1:0-17045 GCA_964405585.1 uncultured Acidobacteriaceae bacterium
GGTCAGGCTGGGATCAGCAGGGAGGTCTTGCGGCGCATCAATCAGCGTGCCTGCGTCAATTTCAAACGGAGTGTCGCAGCGCACACAGCGGCTTGCGGTGGCCGGATTTGGCGTTTGGCACCGAGGGCATTCCATTCGACTTGGCCGTCCTTATAGAAACCGTACAGTATGACTTCCGCCACAGTAAATCAAGCGAAGCGCGAGGTGCCCCGCCGATTCAAACAACGGGAATTCACTGCCTTCAAGTGACTAAAGCCACAGCCTTTTGTGACCCCATCCCTATTCTGCATTGAGGCCCTTCGTCACGGCGACTCAGGTTTCCCCATCCGAAACGTCCCTGCTTCCCACCCTCCAGGGTTCGGCGCGCACTGGGTCAGCCCGGCAAGGACACCCCAATCATCAGCGAATCACAAGCGCTGCGAAACCAACGTATCGTTATGGGAAAAACTGCTCAAGAAAAGCAAAAGGCGGTGCTGTTCAGCTGGGGGGAGGAAGCAGCACCGCCTTGTTACTTGGGATGCGGATCCTGGGGACAGGTTTCCGCTCCCGTGAGGAAACTCAACCGCGAACCGTAAGCACCGGGCAATGCGCCTTGGTCACCACGTTATAGGCAATCGTCAGTGGCACATGGCCCGCCAGGCTCTTGCGTGGCTTGGCGCCCATGACGATCAAATCCACATGCGATTCCCGCGTCAGCAGCAGAATCTCTTCCACTGCTGCCCCGAACGTCACCCGGAACTCCGGCTTGCACCAATTCTCCGTGCCTGTTGGCATAAGCTGTTTCATGCGCACGATGTTGATCTCCCGCTGCCGCGCCACACTCTCTTCCGTGTAAGCCGCGGCGCTCTCGATCACGTGCAGCAGTGTCAAATGCGCGCCATGCTCTTGGGCGAGGGAGAAAGCGTAAGCGGCAGCTTTCTCCGCACCTGGCCCAAAGTCGGTCGCGAACAAGATGTTCTTCAGTTCCACTTCCTTGGCCGATGTGTCCTTAACCAACGGACCCACTGTCAGCACCGGGCTATCGGACTGCCGGAAAATCTCTTCGGCCACCGAGCCAATCAAGAGTTTCTGGACTTTGCCTCGCCCATGGGTTCCCGCCACAACCAGGTCAATCTCGTGCTCCGCTATCAGCTTTTCCAGGGTCGGCCAGACGTTGCCCTCTTCCATCAGCACTTCGTGGGGCACGCCCCGGAGCTTCCCGGAAATCAAAATGTCGGTGACACCTTCTTCAGCGGCTTGCCGCACCTTTTCATAGGTGGCCTGGGCCAACTGCGGCTCCGCGAACTGGAAAGGATCCGGCGTAATCACATGTGTAAGGTAAATCCGCGCATCGTAGCGCTTGGCAACGGCTATCGCGTAGTCCAAAGCATGATCGGAGACTTCCGAAAAATCAGTCGTGACGAGGATCTTGGTGAGGGATACTCTCTTGTTCTGATCGGTCTTGCTCTTCTCCTTGGGCTCCATAACTTGCGGCATAACTCCCTCCTGAAACTCCCCCCATGGCCCGTACGGATGGCGTCGATGTATCTCATAACAAAGTGTGCACGTTCCGTTCCACGACGAGCACTTCTTACTCGCTGGAAATAAAGAGCTTGAGTCACTTTTGAATATTTCTGCCGTGGAATTGAGCCAACTCCCGCATCATTGTGCGCCGAATCACCTAAACCTGTGGGGAAAGAACAACAAGGAAGGAATTGCCATCTACTTTACAACTCGTCCAAAAACAAAGGCAGCGGCCAGCTAATGGATGAGCCCTTCTTTCGGGCGTTCGCGGTCGACTCTTCGACGCTTCGTTGTAGTCGTGCTGGCCGCTGCCAAATTCGATTTGTGGGCGCCCCTTTCTACGGCGTTTCCGCTTGCGATTTCCACCGCAACCGAAACGCCCTGAAAGGAACGCCCACTGCACAGCCTTTCGACAATCGCTCCATTGCCTAATTGCCGCGCACCCTTTGCACTGCATCTTCGGTTCCGTTCGTCGCGCCTCTTCTCCCCTCACCAACTTGCTGTAAATCCAGCCTTTACAACACCAGCAAGCAGCCACCGCCTCCGCCGTCCTCGTTCTTTCTGCGGCTTTTCACTCTCTCCCGTGTTTTCTCACCCACCGCGCTTCTACTTTGCAGACCTTGAACACTCTGATTCGGGGTGCCCCACCCTCATAGTGGGAGGGCGGGGCTTGGGTTTTCTTTTGTTTTGGTGGCCGCTGTAAACTTTGGTTTGGATTCACACCTGAGGATGGCAGGATACCACGTCAGAAATTAGCTAAGTCGCGACAAAAGCCAGAAAAGTGTATGGCCCACCGTTTGTCCCTTACGTCAGGCGCACCGTCCCGGCACTAATTTTGTTGACAGAGAGGTCCTTTGCTTTTGATCTTATGATACTCAGATTCTGATAGGCCGATGCGTGACCGGATGCTGGCCTGAAGCTGTCGGAGCGACGGAGTACTTATCTCAGCGCACTCCGACACTGCATCGAACACGTCGCCTGTGGACGAGTCAACAGCGTAGTTACCGTATACGGAGCTGCCATTAGGAGGGCCTGCCCACATCACGGAGATGACATAGAATCCCGGATATGCAGAACTTAAGCCCCTCCCCTCGAGACTCAAACTAGGCAAACGCCTTGCTTTCTTAGGCAAGGCCTCGAAAACCAACTTCTTAGCCTCCTCTAGTGACACACTCCGATGGCGATTGGCCGACCAGGCTAATGCGGATAAGAGACTTAGACCAAGCACAATAGACAAGCGGAGAGTCTTCGCCATGGGCCTCCTCCAACTCACGTTGGCGCACCACTTGGATTGGATTTTGGTCACTTTCTGACAGGATATCACTTTAAACAATACCGGAGAGAGAGAGACGACAAAGGAGTGAAAAAGGTGCGCTCTTCACGAATTCGCCGGCGCCGCGGGCTCTTCCTCTTCGCTATGCGACAACCCAAACTTCTTCATCTTGTACCGCAACGCATCCCTGCTGATATTCAGCAGCTTCGCCGCCTTGATCTGGTTGCCGTGTGATTGCTGTAGCGCCAACTCCACCAGCGCGTGCTCTACATCCTCCAGCGAAGTACCGCCCTCAGGAATCGATAGCGCAGGCAGACGGCGCTTCCCCGGCGCAGGCTGCGCTTCCTGTATCGGAGCGCCCATCTTCGTCTCCGCACCTGTGGTGCCGCCTCTGCCGCTCGCCACGGAGAACGGCAAATCCTCCGCCCGCAGTTGGTTGCCCTCTTCCAGAATCATCGCGCGTTCCAGCGCATTCTTCAGTTCGCGCACATTCCCCGGCCAGTCATAGTTCAGCAGCAGCCTTCGCGTTTCCTCGTTCGGGCCTTGTACGTTCTTGCGGAACTTCTTGTTGTAGTGTGCCAGGAAAAACTCCACAAGCGGCACGATGTCTTCCTTGCGTTCCCTCAGAGCCGGTAAGTAAATCGCAATAATCGCCAGCCGATAATAGAGATCCTGCCGGAAACGCCCTTCCCGCACTTCTTTCTCCAGGTCCCGGTTGGACGCGGCGATCACGCGCACATCCACCTGAATATCACGCACTCCGCCTACGCGCCGCACCATCTGGTCCTCCAGCACGCGCAGCAGCTTGGCCTGCAACAGCGGCGAAAGCTCGCCGATCTCGTCCAGGAACAGCGTCCCGCCATCGGCCATCTCGAACAGGCCCTTCTTCATGGCCTTGGCATCGGTAAACGCGCCCTTCTCGTGGCCAAACAGCTCCGCCTCAATCAGCGTTTCGGGGATCGCCGAGCAGTTAATCGCCACAAATGGGCGTTCCGATCTGGAACTCCGGTAATGAATCGCCTTCGCCACTAGGTCTTTGCCTGTGCCGCTCTCGCCTTGTATCAAAATGGTGCCGGCTTCGCTGGCCGCCACCTTGTACACAAACTTCATCAATTCCGTGATCTTCCGCGATACCCCAACCACCTCGTGATAGCCCGCCCGCCGCCGCACCTCGCCGCGCAGCGATTCCACCTCGGTACGCAGCGCGCCCGCTTCCAGCGCGTTTTGCAGCGTCACTCCCAACTCTTCAAAATTGATAGGTTTGCTTACGAAGTCGTATGCGCCCATGCGCAAAGCCGCTTTCACGTCGTCCAGTTGCGGGTCCGCGGTCATCATGATGATGCTTCGCGTCTCTCCCGCCTGCTTCAGCTTTTCCAGGACTTCCAGCCCGCTCATGTCCGGCAGGTGCACATCCAGAAGCACTGCGTCCACGCTTTCGCCCTGCAAAGAGCGTAGAGCCTCTTCTCCCGATTCGGCTTCGACACTTTGGTAGCCGTATTCGGTACACTTCTGTGTCAGCGCCCAGCGCACCAGCTTCTCATCGTCGACGATCAAAATCCGCTTTTGGGCCATCTCTCTATTTTATCACCATGCCAGCCCGGGGCCGGTCCTTCTTTGCTCGTTCCAAGGGTAATGCCACCCGGAATCGCGAGCCTTTCCCCGGCACGCTGCTCACTTCGATCTTTCCACCGTGGGACTGCACGATTCCGTTGGCCAGCGATAATCCCAGCCCCGTGCCTTCGCTGCGCGTAGTGAAAAAAGGCTTGAAAATCTTCGCCAGCGCATCCGCCTGTATCCCTCTTCCCGTGTCCGCCACTTCCACAACCGCCTGATCCTGTTCGCGAACAGTGATCACTTCCACCTTCCCCGTACCGGAAATGGCTTGGATGCCGTTCAGCATCAGATTCAGCACCACCTGCTGGATCAGCGCCGGATCATGCTCCACCTGCGGCAAGGCAGGATTCGGCGTGTACAGAATTTGGATGGGCTTGTTGCGGACCTGCTGGCGCGCCAGCAGCACTGCCTGCTCAATCGTGGCGTTCAGATCGGCGGGATGAAAATCCGGCGGCCGGGGCCGCGCGTAGGAGAGCAGGTCGTTCAGAATTTCCTGGATATGCCGGATCTCTCCTTGCACGTCGCCCACCACCGCGCGGCTCGGGCTATTGGCGGGCAGGTCCTTGCTCATTACATCCACAACGCCCGCGATTCCCGCCAACGGGTTGCGAATCTCATGCGCCAATCCTGCCGCCAACTCGCCCAACGTGGCCAAGTGCTCCGCCCGTGCCATCTCGCGCTGGTGAAACTCTTCCAGCTTCCGCCGGCCCTCGTTCAACTGCTCCACCATTTCGTTGAATTGCCGGCCCAATCGGCCAATATCATCGTCCCGTTTCGCGAACTCAACCCGCGTGGAGAGGTCGCCGTGCCGCACCCGTTCAATCGTCTCCATCAATTCTTCCAGCGGACGCTCCACCAGCACGAGCAGCACAAAGAGCAGCACAAAGCACAGAAGGATCGCGAACCCCAGCGCCGCCAGCACAATCCAATGTGCGTTATGCACTTCCAGCGACTGCAGAACTCCCGTAACGACCACGATGCTCAGCGCCAGCACCCCGAAGATCGGGATGAACACTTTCCATTGCCAGCGGATCCGCGTTGCCCAGCGCATGCTCTCCGGCAGGTTCATGCCCGTATCTCATCAGAAGAGGACCACTTCGCGCAAGTCAACGCCTGCCTCCGGAAGCGATCTTGCGCTCCGGAAACACGATTCGTCACACTCTCCACACTTTGTCATACCGCATTCCTCACGTTCCTCTACAATCTCATTCAATTGTTTTTGGCTCGCACGCTGCGAGCGTCCCCGGGAGGTTTTGTGCCCTCACCTGATTCGTTCGACTTGATCGTCATCGGCTGTGGCCCCGCCGGCGAAAAAGCCGCCGCCCAAGCCGCCTATTTTGGTAAACGCGTTGCCGTCATTGAACGCGCGCAAGCCGTCGGCGGCAGTTGCATCAATACCGGCACGGTCCCCAGCAAAACTCTGCGCGAATCGGCCCTCTACTTCTCGGGACTCAAGCAGCGCGGCCTCTACGGCATTGATTACTCGCTCAAGGAAAACCTCACCATTCACGATTTCATGCATCACGAGCGCACGGTCGTTGAGATGGAGCGCCAGCGCATCTTGAAAAATCTGGAGCAGCACAAAGTCGAACTTGTGCGCGGCCAGGCCTCCTTTGAAAATCTCCACACCGTCGCCGTCAGCGGCCCGGAAGGCACGCGGCACTTGCGCGGAGAAGTCATTCTGATTTCCACCGGCTCCAAGCCTCATCGCCCCGCGGAAATCTCCTTCGACGACGTGCACACCTTCGATTCCGACACCTTCTTGCGCATGGATCGCATTCCGAAGAGCCTGGCTGTCATCGGCGGCGGCGTCATCGGTTGCGAGTACGCTTCCATTTTCACGGCGCTCGGCGTGAACGTAACTTTAGTGGACGGCCGCGATCGCCTTCTTCCCTTTCTCGATGCGGAAATTGCCAGCCGTCTTCGCGATCGCTTCGTTTCGCTGGGGATGAACTTGTGGTTTAACGAACGCCCCGTGAAAGTGGAAAACACCGCTTCCGGCGCGCGCCTCTTCATGAAAAGCGGCAAGACTCTGGAAGTAGAAGCCGCGCTATTCGCTGCAGGCCGTCGCGCCGCTGTCGATGGCCTGGCCCTGGACAAAGTAGGCCTGGCTATCAACGACAAGGGCTATATCACCGTTGATGATCACTATCGCACCGCCGTACCGCACATTTACGCTGCCGGTGATGTCATCGGCTTTCCCGCCCTCGCTTCCACCTCCATGGAGCAGGGCCGCGTGGCGGTGTGTCACGCCTTCGGCCTCAAATACAAAGAGCGTGTGCCCTCGCTTCTCCCCATGGGCATTTACACCATTCCTGAAATCTCGGCCGCCGGTGAAATCGAGGAGTCCTGCAAGGAAAAGGGCATCGACTATTGCGTCGGGCGCGCCCTTTACCAGAACAACGCCCGCGGCCACATCACCGGCGACACTTCCGGCATGCTTAAGCTCATTTTCGCGCGCTTTGATCGCAAGCTCCTCGGTATCAGCCTCATCGGCGAATCCGCCACCGAACTGATTCATATCGGCATGATCGTACTGGACAAGGGCCTTCCCATCGACGAATTCATCGAGCAGGTCTTCAACTATCCCACGCTCAGCGAAACCTACAAATACGCCGCCTACGACGGCCTCGGCAATCTCGCCGGCCACAAACTTCGCGAAGGCTAGCAGCATCCGCTCGGCGGGAGGCAGTTTGCCGCATTTCGCTCAGTGTGACATGTCCTCCAAGCTCCGCATCGAACTGCCCAGGAGAATCTCCCATGCCACTCGTGCGCATTGATCTTCTGTCCGGCACTTCCCCGCAATACCGCAAAGCCATTGCCGACGGCGTCCATCAGGCGATGATTGACGCTCTAGCCATTCCTCCCGACGACCGCTTTCAAGTCATCAGCGAACACTCGCCCGAAGCTCTTCTCTACGATCCGCAATACTTGGGTGTAAGTCGTTCACCAAAAGTAGTTTTCATTCAAATCACCCTCAGCTTCGGGCGCAAGCCGCAGCAAAAGCGCAAGCTGTACAAGCGCATCATCGAACTGCTGGCCGCGACGCCAGGCGTGCGTCCCGAAGATGTGTTCATCAATTTGGTCGAAGTCTCGTGGGAAAACTGGTCCTTCGGCAAAGGCGAAGCCCAATATATGGACGCGTAATTCTCTCTAACTTGTCCGTCCCGATGTTGTAGAGTCACCACATGCGCGCGCTATTCCTAGTTTCGTTTGCTGTGGCACTCCTGACATTGGCGATTGCACTTTCGTATTCAGCCGCCCGGAAACAATCGGCTTCCGCTGTACACTCCGGCCCCTACTTGGGTCTCGATCTCAACGAGTACCCCGGCGATGAAGCGCTCCTCGTTTTTCGAAAGACTTTTTCGTTCATCAGCTTCTGGCTCGGCCCACCGCCAGGCGAAAAGAGCAATTCCTGGCAAGGCAAGCGCGCGCTCTTGAAATCGCATGGATTTGGTTTCGTCGTGCTCTTCAATGCCCGCGAAAGCCGCAAATTGCGCAACTCCGCCGATGCTCGCCAGAAGGGAACACTCGACGCTCAAGCAGCCGCGCAGCTAGCCCAACAGGAAGGGTTCGCGAAAGGCACCCTGATATTTCTGGACATTGAGGAGGGTGGCCGCCTTCCCGCGTCTTACCACGCATATCTCCAGGTTTGGAGCGACACTCTCACGAAAGCTGGCTATCACCCGGGCGTTTATTGCTCCGCAATTCCCGTGGACGAAGGCCACGGCGTGCACATCACCACAGTCCAAGACATCCAGGCACACATCGCGGCCCCGGCTCTTGTCTACTGGGTTTTCAACCTCGCCTGTCCACCCGCCCCCGGCTGTGCTTTCCCGCCCCAACCGCCGTCTCCCACGCAAAGCGGTTTTCCTCCAGCCACCGTCTGGCAATACGCGCAATCGCCTCGCACGGAATTTTCCTCCGGGTGTCCCGCCAATTTCGCGCCCGACGGCAATTGCTATGCCCCCGGCGACACTAAACATCACTGGATTCTCGACGCCAACGTCGCCACGACGCCGGATCCGTCCTCCAGCAATGAGTAATTGCAATTAATCCGTGGGGTTTCGCGGAAACTTCAGGTAGGGCAATCGCACAGTATCAATCAATATCTGATCGGCGCGAATTTGTGTGGGTGCTTCAAATCCCGCTGCACCTCCAGCGGTCACATAGTCATCTTCATCCACGCCATCGCCACTCACGCCCAAGCCTCCCACCAGCGTGCCATTGCGAAACAAACCCACACCCCCCGGGAAGAATACAATTCCGCTCTTGTTGACGTTTGGCGGGCCAGCTTGAAATCCTTGCGTGCAGGGATTCGCCACGTCTTGCTGGTACAAATTGAAAAACGGCCCCGCGCTCGACCCGTCAATCCCCGGCGGGAAAAAAGGCTGTGCGCCAAACCCGATAGTACGATTCGTCACCGCAGTTCCATTGGGCACCTGATTCAAATCTGCGGCGGTGCGCGAAGCGCTGTTGAAGTACACCATGTTGCGTGCCTTTGTCACGGCCACATCAATGCTGAACACCGTGGCATCGGTCATGCGTCGCAGCCCGATAATTGTTCCGTCCAGGTCCGCAACGGCAATTACCATGCGCGTCTTCGAGCCGAACGGCAGGCGAATCGCTGCCGTCGTTTGCTCCGCCGTCGCTTCCGCGTTGCTCAGAATCTGTTGCACGTCCGTGGCGCTCAACCCGCCCAGCGGTCCTGCAACAGGCGTTAGCAGATCACCTTCCGGCGGCTGGCCCACGCTGGCAATCGGCCCCACCAGAAATGTTCCCGTAAATGTTCCCGCGCTCACTCCCGCGGGTGCGGTCGTCTGGTTCACAAAAGGCAGTGCGATCCCGTTTATGAAGACAACTCCCGGCGCTGCCGGTGTCGGCCCAAAGCCGTTCGACGTCGCCGCCGCATACGCGGCATACTCCGCGACATCGGAAGGCGCTCCCGCCACTCCCACTCCTCCCACCACCACTCCGCCGCGAAAAATGGGCACCCCGCCCGGGTTCACCGCGTTCGCATTGCTGTCCAGCAAATCCACTTTCCCGGTGATGATCCCCGGGCCTGTGCCGCCGCCAAGTGCAAGAGATGGCGCAACGCTTTGTCCCGCCAGATAATTCGTCGCTAGCGTGCACCCACGATTTGTGTTTTCGATGCCGTAGAGTGCCGCGGGCGCCGCATCCGTCACACCCGGTGGAAAATGAATGCCACTGATAAATCGCACGGTGCGCGAAGAAAGCGGCGCCTGATCATTGCTGAAATACGCCGCCGTGCGCGCCAGCGCCACCGCCAGGTCATTCACGTTTACCGCGGTCCCGAAATTTCCAGTGTCCGCTGCTCCCGCGCCGGGCTTGCGATAGACCGCCAGCACTGCTCCGCCGCGATCGACAACTGCAATCACCATCGTGTTTGTGTCCGCCGCCGTTGCCGCAGCCTGCACAATGTCTTGCACATCCATAGCGCTCAACGCTGATGCTACAGGGGGCACGGTAGAACTGCCCGCGCTCGTAGTAGTTACGTTGCCGCATCCCAGCAAAACAAGCGCCAGCGCCAATGCCAGCGAAAGCGCCACCACCATGCCAAGCGCCAGCGTCTTCCGCCTTTGCTCGTACGCGTGCCGCGACTCCACCGGTTTTCTTAGAACGTGTTCCATTGAAGGTTCTTCTCGTTGGTAACACGCCGCGCCCAAGCGCAACAATGCACATTCCTGCCCGTGCTGCCTATTGCTAACGGTCCGAACACAGCGCGGGACGTTATCGTCTATTCGCAGGCGTCGCGAAAAAGGGTTGCCGGGCGCCGCTGAATCCTGTTTAGTTATCAGGTATTGGAAGCACCTATCTGGCTCAACCGATCACAGAGCATGTGCGTTGCCTCTTCGCTCAATTCGCGTACGTCCCGGCTGGCCGCTGCCCTCGCGTTCACTCTTCCCATCGCGATTCCTTGTTTTGTTGCCGCGCAACAGCCTAAGCCTGCCCCGCCTTCGGTAAACGTCACGCAGGAAGCCGGTCCGCCAAAACGCATTCCCCGCCAACAGGCGCTCACCTCATCGGCCATCGATGGCATCGTTCGTGAACAGGTTTCCGAAGGCGTTTATCGCCCCATCGCCGCTGCGCGCATTCAGTTAAAAAACTCGCAGACGGGCCAGCCGCTCTCCGCCCTAGCCGGCGGCGACGGTTCATTTCGCATTCTGCCGGTCGTTCCCGGCTCATATGAACTCGACGTGCAAGCCGTGGGTTACGCCACTTTCCACATCGCCTCGCTGGCTGCCAACGCCAATGAAGTGCTTACGCTGGAAATTACCCTTATTCCTGCAGCGATGCTGGAAATGAATTCGCGTCTGCCGCGCCAGCCCGAACTCGGCCCTGCGTTGTCGGCACAAGCTCCGCCGTCACTCGCTTCCTATCGCGAATTCCGACACCGCCTCGATTCCGATCCCAACTACATCCTGGAACTCGCGCCCGATGTGCTGCCTCCCGCCGCCGATGTGTTCAACATCGTGCCCAATCGCTGGTCACTCGGGCAGCCCGACTATCGCCGCTACGCCGCGCAAAGCGAATCCATTTACGCCAAGCCTCGCTGGTACGATCCGTTCAATCACAATCGCTTCAAGGGTGATGAGCCGATCTGGCCTGAGTTGCTGGGCCAACAGGTCTTCTTCGATTTCTCCGCCTCCGCGGAAACATTTCTCGATGGCCGCCGCGTGCCTACTCCCAGCGGTGTCAGCGCCGCGCAGCCGGGCAGCGCGCAGTTCTTCGGCCGTGGTGAACAGTTCTTCCTCGATCAGACGCTGCGCTTCAGCTTCGATCTGTTCCATGGCGACACATCGTTCAAGCCGGTGGATTGGCGCATCCGCGTTACTCCCGAGGTGAGCCTCAACTACCTCGATGTCCAGGAACTAGGCATTGTGAGCCCGGACGTTCGCAAGGGCAACACGCGTTTCGATTCGCACCTCGGCCTTCAGGAAGCCTTCGTGGAAGTAAAGCTCCACGACCTCAGCCCAAACTACGATTTCGTTTCCGTTCGCGCCGGCATTCAGGAATTCAATGCCGATTTCCGCGGTTTTCTTTTTGTTGACGAACAACCCGCGGTGCGAGTTTTCGGCAATCTCGACGACAATCGCGTCGAATACAGCGCCGCTTATTTTCAATTGCTCGAGAAAAACACCAACAGCGGCTTGAACACCTTCAATCGCCGCGACCAGCAGGTCATTCTTGGTAACGCCTACCTGCAGGATTTTTTCTTTCCCGGTTACACAGCGGAATTCGTCGCCGCATGGAACAAGGACGATCCCAGCATTCATTACGATGACAACGGTTTCCTCGTGCGTCCCGCGCCCATCGGCAATGTTGTCAATCAAGGTGTCGGGCCCATTCCCCACGGCATTCGTGTCGGCTATTTCGGCTGGCTGGGCAGCGGCCACATCAAGCGCCTGAACCTCACGCACGCCTTCTATCAAGCACTTGGCGAAGACACGTTTAATCCCATCGCCGGACGCCCAGTCACGGTAAATGCCCAGATGGCCGCCGTGGAACTTTCCCTCGATCGCGACTGGATTCGCTACCGCATTTCCGCGTTCTATTCCTCCGGCGATGCCAATCCGCGAGATGGCCGCGCTCGCGGTTTCGATTCCATCGACGATCTGCCGAATTTTGCCGGTGGTCTTTTCAGTTTCTGGAACCGCGAAGCCATCCGCTTGACGGGCTCGGGTGTGGAACTTACCACCGAAGACAGCCTCCTCCCCAGCATGCGTTCCAGCAAGGAAGAAGGTCAGGCCAATTTCGTGAATCCTGGCATTTTCCTGGTCAACGCGGGCGCCGATTTCAATATCACGCCAAAGCTCAAGGGCTTTGCAAACTTCAATGTCCTTCGTTTCATGCGCACGGAGCCGCTGGAGTACGTTCTCTTCCAATCGGATATTCGCCACACGATCGGGGAAGACCTCGGCGTCGGCGTGCAATATCGCCCGCCCCTATCGGAAAATCTTGTGCTTACCGGTGGCGCGGCGATGTTGCAGCCCGGCCAGGGCTTTCGTGATATCTATACCGGACGCACGCAGTTCTCCGTGTTCGGTCTGGCTAAGTTTACGTTTTGAGAGCTGACAGCATGCGCGCGACAAAAGGATCGTCATTGCTTACGAGAACCGCCTCGCAAAACTATCGCACGCCACTGATCGCCCTTTTTGTGGCAACGATCCCCGTATTCCTTGCAACTTTCGATGCCCATTCGCGAACCGCATCTGCCTCAGCACAAGAACCGCAAAACCTAATCCGAGGTCAGTCCCAGGAAGAAGCCGATCGTAAGTCCTCCGGCTGCGTTTCCTGCCACACGGCCACGGACGAGCCCACCATGCATCCTTCCAAAGCCGTGCATCTGGGTTGCACCGATTGCCATGGCGGAAATGTTACCGTCAGCGTCGCCAGCGGCACGGCCCCCAATTCTCCCGAATACAACGCGGCTAAGGAAAAGGCGCACATCCAGCCGCGTCAGGCCCTGTTCAAAAATCGCACCACGGTTCCGGAGCGTGCCTACTCGGCATGGCTGAAGGAATCCGCCGAATACGTAAAATTTGTCAATCCCGGCGACCTGCGCGTCGCTCCGGAAACCTGCGGCAGCGCTGGTTGCCATCCAAGCGAAACCCGCACGGTTTCCACCAACATGATGACCCATTCCGGTTTGCTCTGGGGCGCCGCGCTTTACAACAACGGCGGCATCCCTTACAAAAATGCCCGCTTCGGCGAAAGCTACAACCGCGACGGCGTTCCGCAGGAAATAAAAACTATTCCCCCGCCAACTCCGGAGGAAACCCGCACAAAAGGCGTGATTCCAGAGCTGACGCCACTCTATCGCTGGGAGATTTCACAGCCAGGCAACATTCTCCGCGTCTTCGAGCGCGGCGGCGGCGAAAAGGCCGAGACGGGCAACCCCACACGCGACGAAAATCCCGGCAAGCCCGACGACAAACTTAGCAATCGCGGCCTTGGCACCGAATTGCGCACTGACCCTGTTTTCCTGGGCTTGCAAAAGACGCGTCTTCTCGATCCCGTTCTCTCTCTTCCTGGCACGAACGATCATCCTGGCGATTATCGCTCCAGCGGTTGTTCCGCCTGCCACGTCATTTATGCCAACGACCGCGATCCCACGCATTCGGGCCCATACGCGCCCTTCGGCCATCTCGCCTTCAGCGCGTCCATTGATCCCACGATCCCCAAAAAAGAGTTCGGCCATCCCATCCGGCACGCCTTCACCCGCGCCATTCCTTCCAGCCAATGCATGATCTGCCATGTCCACCCCGGTACGAACATGGTTACGACTTATTTCGGCCTGACGTGGTGGGACAACGAAATTGATTCCGACAAAATGTATCCCGCGCGGCAGCACAATCCCACGGAGGAAGAGAAATATCAGTCCTACTTGAGCAATCCAGAAGCTGCCGCTGCCCGTGGCCTGTGGGGCGATTCCAAGTTTCTCGAAAAAACGGGTAGTCCCGAATTCAACGCGCAACTCAAGACCACGCAGTTCGCCGATTTCCACGGCCACGGCTGGGTCTTCCGCGGCGTCTATAACCACGATCGCAAAGGGAACTGGCTCGACAAAGACGGCAACACCATCGCTTTTGATGATCCTCAACGTTTCCAGAAAGCCGTACATCTTGCCGACATTCATCTCGAGAAGGGCATGCAATGTGCGGATTGTCATTTTGCCCAGGACAATCACGGCAACGGCAAAATCTATGGCGAACCTCGCGCCGCCGTCGAAATCGATTGCGTGGATTGCCACGGCACGATTCGCCAGAAAGCCACTCTGCTGACTTCGGGCCCCGCCGCGCCCGATGGCGCACGTCCGGGAGAACCGCGTGGACGTCACTTGGAAGCGCTGCGCACGCCATCAGGCTTGCGGCGTTTTGAATGGCGCGGCGACAAGCTCTTCCAGCGCTCCATGACCGATCCCAACGTCGAGTGGGAAATCGTGCAAACCCTGGACACCGTCACTCCCGGCAATCCTCACTTCAGCCAGAAATCCTATCGCGCGAAGTTGATGAACAAAGACGGCTACGCGCTATCCCACACTCCCACCGACGATTCGCAACTCGCCCACGGCAACTCTTCGATGACCTGCTACGCCTGTCACACCTCTTGGACGCCCACCTGCTTTGGCTGCCATCTTCAAATGACCGCCAATGTCCGCCGGCCCATGTTGCACAACGAAGGTCTCACCACGCGCAACTACACGAGCTACAACTTTCAGGTGTTGCGCGACGATGCCTATTTTCTCGGTGTGGATGGCACCGTCACCGGCCATCGCATCGCTCCGGCGCGCTCTTCCTGCGCCGTGCTTGTCAGTTCGCAAAACGCCAATCGCGAGTGGCTCTACTACACGCAGCAGACCATCTCCGCCGAAGGTTTTTCCGGCCAAGCCTTCAGCACGTTTGTGCCGCACACGGTCCGAGCGAAAGAGACAAAGCAGTGCGGCGATTGCCACGTCAGCGCCGCGAACGACAACAACGCTTGGATGGCGCAGCTCCTTCTCCAGGGCACCAACTTCATGAATTTTATGGGCCGCTATGTATATGTGGCCACGGGCGGCAAGGGCTTTGAAGCCATCGCCGTTGCGGAACACGACGAACCCGAAGCGATATACGGCAGCGATCTCCAGCGCGTGGCCTATCCAGAGAATTTCAAGAAGTTTGTCGCCCACAACCGCGAACTTTCCGCCGTGGCTGGCCACCAAGGCAACGTCCTCGATATTCAGGCGCGCGGTGAATACGCCTACGCCGCCACAGGCAAGAGCGGGCTTCGCATCTACGACATCGCCAACGTGGACAATAAAGGTTTTTCCGAGCGCATCACCACCGCACCGGTCTCGCCGCTCGGCCAAAAATTCTATCTGCCGACGAAAAATGCCATGGCCGTCGCGTCCCCCACGACGCTCGGCGTGGATCCGCTCCGCGCGCGCCTCAAAGAAAATGAAGAGCAGCCCATCCATCTTCTCTACGGTTTCCTCTACGTCGCCGACAAGGAAGAAGGCCTAGTTGTCGTTGGCAATCCCGACCTGAAAGCCAAGAGCCCTGGCGTCGGCACTCTGCTCGACGGCAATCCCACCAACAATTTCCTGAAGCGCGGCCTGGCCTTCAATCCCAATGGCGTTCTCACTGGCGCCCGCCGCATCACTATTGCCGGTACGTTTGCCTACATCCTCACAGACAAGGGTCTGGTAGTTGTGGATCTTGATAATCCCCTCGCGCCAAAAATCACCGCAACAATTGGTGCCCCTTCTCTAAACGATCCGCGCGGCATCGCCGTGCAGTTCCGTTACGCCTTCATCGTGGATCGCGACGGTCTGAAAGTTCTGGATGTCACGGACTTGGCGCAACCAAAGCCGATCCCCGCCGCGGTCGTACCTCTAGCAGATGCGCGCAATATATACGTCGCGCGTACCTACGCCTATGTCTCCGCAGGCAAGCATGGCCTGGCGCTGATTGATGTCGAGAGGCCGGAGGCCCCCAAGTTGGATGAATTCTTCACCGCGGATGGTCAACTCAACGATGTGAACGACGTGAAAATCGGCATGGTCGTCGGCAGTGCCTTCGCCTTTGTTGCTGACGGCAAGAATGGCCTGCGCGTCTTGCAAATTCTTTCTCCGTGGGATGATCCCGCGCATTTTTCCGGCTTCAGTCCGCGCCCCACTCCCAAACTCATCGCGACCGCGCGCACCAAAGGCCCGGCTCTGGCCATTTCCAAAGGAATCGATCGTGACCGTGCTGTCGACGAGTCCGGCAACCAGCTGGCTGTCTTCGGCCGCCGTGGCGCTCGCCCTCTCAATCGCGAGGAAACTCAGCGCCTCTACCTGCGCAACGGCAAGCTCTACATCGTCACCGACGAACCCGTGGAGCGTCTCCATGCCTCCTCAGCAACCTCCGCGTTCCGCTAGGTAGGACCCGATATTCTGCGACACGCCGGGCACGTTAGGGACTCGGTCTGCCCCGGAACTCAAGCCCTCATCCTCTATCGCTTTTTCTTCGATTCAAATTTCCGCATTTGTTCCACCACAAACCCTTCATTTTTCAACCGCTTCCAGCTCTAACCCGTTTCCTTGCAACCGATTACCCTTTCGCCGCATCTCATCAAAGTCCAATAAATCGTTCACGTTTTCCTCGCATAGCACACATCAAAATTATGAGTGCAGCCAACCCTCATGATGCGGTTAACGTGTAAATAGAGCAAGTTTCCGAGCCGCCAGTCCGGCTCGCGCCCGTGGTGGCGGGCAGAAAAGAGGAGTACCTCTCATGGTGAAGCAGTATCTTCTGGCCAGTGATTTTGACCAGACCCTAAGCTTCAACGACTCAGGCGTCGCGCTTAGCGAACTGATTGGCTTTCACGGTTTTCACGACAAGGTGAAAGGCTTGTCCGAGATTCACCTTGTTCAGCAGGGTGCCGAACTCTCTTACCTCATCCTCCATGATCCCGATTTCCGCCGCGTGCGACGTGCGGATCTGGTCGAAACGGGCAAGCGCATTCGGCTCAAACACGACGTCGATCTTTTCGCGCGCTCTCTCGATACTCTTTACGACGGCTACAAGTTTTCTTTCTACGTCATTTCCGCCGCGCCACAGGAAATTATCAAGTCGGCGCTTGAGGGCATCGTGACGCCCGATCATAT
>CAYOOS010000042.1:0-3409 GCA_964405585.1 uncultured Acidobacteriaceae bacterium
CCTAGAGGCGCTGCTTTCTCCGGCGACCTCCTGGCACTACGGTTACGACCTTAGCCGCGGGACGGGGCTGAAATCGGGGACGCTGTATCCGATCTTGATGCGGCTTAGCGGGCGGGGATGGCTGGAGGCTCGTTGGGAAAGCGCTGAACCTGGGCGCCCGCCACGGCACATGTACCGGCTGACCGGCGTGGGGGTAAAGGCGGCGCGGGAACAGGTGCGCACGAGGCGATCGTGGTCCACGACGAAGGCCGCGACGGGTCAGGAAGCAAGCCAATGAGGCGTGCTCTGGCTTGGTTGACACGCAGACTATTGCGAGCCGCGACTGCGATTGGCCCGGAAGAGAAGAGCGAGTGGATTGAGGCTGTGCTCGCAGAAGTGGAATGCATCGAAGAACCCTGGGAAGCCTTGCGGTGGGCTTGGGGAGCGTTTTTCTTTGCGTGCCGGTGCCGGATATTGGCTGCGTTGGGCATCGTTCAGGAGAACATCATCATGAACAGAGTTTCGGCGGCTTACGTCACTGTTTTTCTCGTGGTCGTGGGGCTACTGTTTGCGATTCCGAGCTTCCGCGATGCGGTCGCGGACGCGCTAGGCCCGGCAGCCATCAGGCTCGCCCTTGGGCGGCAGGACGGGACCGCCGTGGGGGAAGGCGAACTGCGGCGGATGGCAAGTAAAGCGGAGCAGCACGGCGACGCCTTGACGATGGCATTTGTGGCCATGCGCCTGAATGATTCCAGGCAGGCCATGCTACTGGGGAAGAAAGCCATCGCGATGGATCCGTCGCTCGCATGGATCGAATATTTCGTCATCAAGAACAATTGGAGCCAGGACACAAGGCGGACAACGTTTGGGCCGGAAGTGCATGAAGTGATCGCCGCGGACCCCGACAATGCGCTCGGGTACCTGCTTTTGGCGAGTTGGTTGCGCCGGACGGACGAGGCGCTCTCGACACATCGCGAAGAATGGGAAGGGGTGATGGGAACTGCTTTCTCGGCGGGCCGATATGACGATTATCTTAACCGCAGACTGTATCTTGACCGCGACGTCGCCCGCGATCGGAAGCTGTCCCCGTTCGAGGCCACGTGGTCAATGCTCTACTGGCCATTTCCCGAGGTTTTTGAAATGAACTCCTACAGTAACCAGTTAATCGCTTCCGGCGACACACTTGCGTGCGCGCGGGCCGCCCGGTTTGGGGCCATGGTGCAGGGTGGACAAACCGACGTCGAGGGGATCGTAGGGCAGGACATTCGCGTGCGCGCGCTTGGGGTGCTGGAAAAGAAATTCGACTTGGCACTCGTGGCACCGAAAGCACTTCCGCCAGCGCACCCAAGAGATAGGCTGGAGCTTTTGCCTTTTTCATTGGCGAGACTTGAGGTTCAGCCCTTTTCGTTGGCAGCGGCGATTGTGGTGCAGACGGGACTTTTGATCGGCGGCCTGGCGGGGTTGCTGGTCGCCGGTTGCTCAGCAGCCTTGATTCTAAGATGGGGTAAATCCGCGATGCTGGAGCGCCTGGTTCGTGGGGCAGCAATCACGGGCCTGACGGCCACAGTTGGCGCTTTTTTCGCCTATTTGCCATTTACGTTTGCGTATTCGTCCTACCTGCACGCACAAACTGCGCGTGAGGCGTACGAAGGAAGCACTTCGTTTGTTGCCTTCGGTTATCTTCCGAGCGGCCTGAACAATTTCTTTGCGACCTCCCAAGGACATGTGTATTTGTGGACGGTGGTGATTCTCGTAGGCGCTGTCGTCATGGTGTGGCGCGTGGTGATTCGCGCACAGCGGGTCAGGATGAAGGCTGCGTAGTTGCGGTTGTCAGAACGCGGGGGCAAGGCAAAGGCGAAAGAGAGATTCCTCACTTCGCGAACTCCGTTCGGAATGACGGGCTTTGCGAGATTACGGCGGGAGGTCGATAGGCGGGCCACACAGAATTGGAAAAGAAAATACGGGAGCGGTTGACGGGTTGATGTGGCGGTCATGGGGTCCAGCAGTGCTGGACCCCTTCGACGGCCGGCAACCGCCCCGGCAATAGCTTTGAGGAGGAAGTGCTAGAGGAGCGGGGCGTGGCCGTTGAAGCGGGCGGCGGGGCCTAGTTCCTCTTCGATGCGAAGGAGTTGGTTGTATTTGGAGATGCGGTCGGTGCGGGAGGCGGAGCCCGTCTTGATCTGGCCCGCGGCGGTGGCTACTGCGAAGTCGGCGATGAAAGTGTCTTCGGTTTCGCCAGAGCGGTGAGAAATCACGGATTTGTAGCCGGCCTTGCGGGCGAGTTCAATGGCGTCAATGGTTTCGGTGACGGAGCCAATCTGATTCAGCTTGATGAGGATGGCGTTGGCGATGCCTTCGTTGATGCCGCGGGAGAGGCGTTCGGTGTTGGTGACGAAGATATCGTCGCCGACGAGCTGAATTCTCTTCTTGGAGGTTTTGCTGCCCAGCACCTTGGTATGTTCTTTCCATCCGGCCCAGTCGTCCTCGGCGAGGCCATCTTCCAGGGAGACGATGGGATATTTCTCGATCCACTTCTCATAGTAGGCGGTCATTTCCGAAGAGGTGTGCGCGGACTTGTCGGACTTCTTGAAGATGTATTTGCCGGAAGCCTTGTCGTAGAACTCGCTGGCCGCAGGATCCAAAGCGATAGCTACTTGTTCGCCGGGTTTGTAGCCTGCGGCGGAGATGGCTTCGAGAATGATCTGGATGGCTTCTTCGTTGGATTTGCAACTGGGAGCAAAGCCGCCTTCATCACCAACGGCGGTGGAATATCCGTGCTTCTTGAGAGCCGCCTTCAGGGAATGGAAAACTTCAACGCCCCAGCGTAGAGCTTCGCTGAATGTGGGAGCGCCTACGGGCATGGCCATGAATTCCTGAAAATCGACGGAGCTGTCAGCGTGGGCGCCACCATTGAGAATATTCATCATGGGGACCGGAAGAAGATTGCCGGAGTGGTCGGTGGAATAACGCGAGAGATATTTGTAGAGCGGCTCTTTCGCCGCAACGGCAGCGGCGCGAGCAGCGGCCATGGAAACGGCGAGGATAGCGTTGGCGCCGAGGCGGGCCTTGGTGGGCGTGCCGTCGAGGGTAATCAATTTGTGATCGAGGGCGCGCTGGTCACCTGCGTCGGCACCGGTGACGGATTTAGCGATTTCGGAATTGACGTTGGCGACGGCTTTCAGGACGCCCTTGCCGAGGTACTTGGATTTGTCTCCATCGCGTAGCTCGAGGGCTTCGTGTTCGCCGGTGGACGCGCCGGAAGGAACAATGGCGCGGCCGAAGGCGCCAGACTCGAGCAGGACGTCAGCTTCGACGGTGGGATTGCCGCGCGAGTCAAGGACCTGGCGGGCGCGAATGCGGGTAATTTTAGTGGACATATAGGTAGCGTCTCCTGAGAGATTTGCAACAGAAGATTGTAACAGAGGGAGGG
>CAYOOS010000042.1:3509-16835 GCA_964405585.1 uncultured Acidobacteriaceae bacterium
ATATAGGTAGCGTCTCCTGAGAGATTTGCAACAGAAGATTGTAACAGAGGGAGGGTCAGGGGAGAGTGATGGCCGACACGTTGGTCGTGTTTCGTGACTTGTGATTCGTGACTCGTGGAAAGCGACCGGTGGCCGGCGACCGGTGGGTTGAACTGCGTATCCGTGATGGTAGGGGTCGAGAAATGAAACTAGGCTTACAGTTCTTGCCTCAGTTTTTCTTTAGCGCACGGACTGGACGAAGCGGTGGGCGGAGTCGAGACGGGCAAGGGCCGCTTGAACACGGGGGGCCCCAGCCAATTGGGCGGCGCGGGCGCGTGTCAATGCTCGATCGGCAGTGGCTGACGCTTCTCGCAGAACTGCTTTTATCTCCGCTTCGAGCCTCTTGCGGCTTTCCCGAACGCGATCGTCAACGTCGCTTTGCACCCGGGAACTGTTCACTTCGAACAACTGATCAAGGAATTCGCGAGCATCGCCGACGATCACGCCGCGCAATCCCACGAAACCGAGCAGAAGATCGGCGATGAACAACAGAGGAGAGGCTGGGGCCGCGACGCGTTCGATCACATGAAAATGGAATTGCGACCTGACCGTGAGCCCCTGATCCGAGACAAGGTCTTCGGGGAGTTCTTCCAGTCCCGGCACGTCCGTTTCACCCAAGCGATGTAAGAATTCGTTGGCAAGTTCGACGAAGCGATTTGCGGTTTTGCGAAATTCCTCGCTAGCGAAGGCCGCCTCCGATTCCAGCCATGGCGTGAGTTGCGCGCGGGCGATCTCTTGCGCCAAGCGATTCAGGCTTCGGCGATAGGCAGGGCCATTGCGGCGATTTGGCACCGAGGATAAACGTTGCGTTAACTCCGACTGAGCTTTGATTTGCGCCTGCTTCAGAAAAGCTTCCCTTCGTTGAGCAAGAATGGCGGATAAGCGCTGCTGCTCCGCAGTCAACAGAACCCCCAAATCCTGCATGCGGACTTCCGACTCGCCAAGAGTTTTCCGGAGCGTGGCAATGCGTTGTTCTGATTCCGCGAGCGGGCGTTCGAGAGCATTGCGCTCTTCCTTCAGCACAGCGAGCAGTTGATTGGCGGCACGGCGAATGCCCCGCTCGGTTGCTTTGCGAACCAGCGAGCGGCCGGAGTGCTGCACCAGATCCTCAAAGGCATGGAGCAATTTCCCCCAATCGCGTTCAGGGCCACGCTGCTCGAGTCGCTCGAGAGCGCTGACTTCAAAGATCGCGGGGACCGCACGTTTCAGACGCGTTTCCAACACACGGCGAGAAAAATCCAGCGCAGCAATACGCTCGTCCGCGTTTGCCCGGTCTGCTTTGTTCAGAACAAACACGAGATCGTGAACTTCCTGGGAGACGGTTTCCACTAATTGGAGTTCATCCGCGGATAGCGGGGGATCGGTCCCGATGACGACGATGGCGGCATCAATATGAGGGATAAACGCCTGGGTCGCCGCAGTGTTTCCGGCAAACACCGATCCGAGGCCGGGCGTATCCACCAGGCACATCCCCGACTCGAGTAACGGACTTGGAACAAAGATTTCCACGCCCGCCACACCTTTGGCATTCTCTGGATTTTTTACCTCGGACACATAGTCTTCGACGTTACTTACGGGGATATCTGTCCACGCGGCGTTTTGAAGCCGAATACGTGCTGAGAGGTGATCGCCATGGCGAAGAATCGTGGGCACGGCCGTCACTGGGACGACGGCAGTGGGAAGAACCGAATGCCCGATGAGCGCGTTGAGAAGGGTGGATTTGCCGCGTTTGAACTGACCAATGCACGCCACATAAAATCGCCCCTCGGAAATTCTTTCGGCAATGCTGCGAGCCGTGGAAGCGATGTGATCCGCTCCGAACTCGGTGGCCAATTCAGCAAGCCGATTGAGCTCGGCCTCGCCAGAAAGAGAGAGCTCATGGAGCAGGCCTTGCTGATGTTCAAGGACGGCGTCGTTGGGATTGGTTTGGGAGTCGGACATTGTGGTGGCGATTTTTCTTGCCGCCTTGAAAGTTCCACACGGTTCCCACATAGGTATTTGCGCGGGGTTACTGGGCTTCGGGCTCTTCGATGAGAGATTCCTGGCGGACGACGACGACGATGCCGGAGGGAGTGACATGGAAGCGGCGGCGGTCGGCTTCGAGGTCGAAACCAATTTCAGTTTTTTCGGGGAGGCTGACGTGGCGGTCGATGATGGCGCGGCGTATGCGGGAGTGGCGGCCGACGTTGACGTGGTTGTAGAGGATGGAATCGGCGACTTCGCAATAGCTATTCACGCGGACATCGTAACCGACGACGCAATTCTGGACCTTGCCACCGGAGAGGATGGAGCCGCCGGCGACGATGGAGTCAATAGCGACGCCCATGCGGTCGGAATCGGCGAAAACGAATTTGGCCGGGGGATACTGGTGCTGCCAACCGCGTAGAGGCCAGTGCTTGTCGTAGAGGTTGAAGACCGGGGAAACGCTGACGAGGTCCATGTTGGCTTCGTAGTAGGCATCGAGGGTGCCGACATCGCGCCAGTAGAGAGCTTCCTTGCTGTTTTCGTCGACGAAGTTATAAGCGTAGACGCGATGCTTGGCGATGATGCGGGGGAGTATGTCCTTGCCGAAATCGTGAGAAGACTTGGGATCTTCGGAATCGGCGAGGAGGATGGGGATAAGGAGTTGCGTATTGAAAATGTAGATGCCCATGGAGGCGTTACAGTGGGTAGCTTTGTGAGGCGACTGCTTGGGCGTGGGGGGCTTTTCCTCAAAGCCAACGATGCGCCACTCTTTGTCAGTTTCGATGACACCAAACTGCTTGGCGGCTTCCGCGACGGGGATTTCGATGGTGGCGACGGTGACATCGGCGGCGGAGTCGATGTGTTGCTGGAGCATGCGGGCGTAGTTCATCTTGTAGATGTGGTCGCCGGAGAGGATGAAGACGAACTTGGAGCGCTCGCTGCCGATGGAGTAGATGTTCTGATAGACGGCGTCGGCAGTGCCCTGATACCACTGCTGAGAGACGCGCATTTGCGGGGGAAGCACTTCGATAAATTCGCCAAGGCCCATGAGATGAGACCAGCCGGCGCGAATATGGCGATTGAGGCTGAGGGCTTTGTATTGCGTGAGGACAAAAACACGGCGGAGCGAGGAATTGATGCAATTGGAGAGAGTAACGTCAATGATGCGATAAAGAGCGCCGAAGGGGACAGCGGGCTTGGCACGATCTCTGGTAAGCGGCCAGAGACGTTCACCCTGACCACCGGCAAGGAGAACTCCAAGGGCATCGCGCATATCAGGCATGAGTGTCGGCTCCCGAGGCAGGACTCTGAAGCAGCTTAGTGTAACAGCAGACGCAAGGGTGAAGCACGATGAGAAAAAAAGCGGGAGGAAATAGTTAGCAGGAGAGGAAAGGGTGACCAAAAAGGCAGTATGAGGCGGAGTAGGAGCAAAGAAAGGCGAAAGAAGGCTTGACTTGGGGGGCTGGAATTGACTACAAGAAGCCAGCACCCTCGTGAGATAATCTACTTGGGGCAATGCCCTCAGGTTGTTGACAGGCATTGCAAGTGACCAATCCGAACCGGAATTGGGGTGAAGACCATTGGCAGAAGTAGTGATTCAAGAGAGTGAGTCTCTTGAGAATGCACTGCGCCGTTTTAAGCGCAAGGTGCAACAGGAAGACATCATTAAGGAAATAAAGAAGCACAGCTTCTATATGAAGCCCGGTGAGAAGCGCCGGGCCAAAGAAGCGCTTTCGCGGAAGCGACTGCGCAAGAAGCAGCGTCGCGAACAGGATTAAACAACTGAGCGAGACGCGGCTTAGCGCCGCACTTCCGGGATCAGGCCCCTATCAGGCAGAGCCGTTTTGGGTGTTTGTACATTAACTGCGCCCGCAGGCCCCAGGGATCCGTGCCCGGCATTCCCGGAGTACAGGTCTAGATACACAACCAGGCCATGGTGCAAGATGAGCCCGTCCCCGCTGCCCGCTTGGGGTCCCAGGGGAGCGGCTCATGGAATATCACGATCGAGTCCTGAAATGTTCGGAGTGTAGCGCGGAGTTCGTGTTCACGGCCGGCGAACAGATGTTTTTCGCCGACAAGGGGTTCAAAAACGAACCGAAGCGCTGCAAGGCGTGCAAGGCAAAACGAGCGGAGGGAGGCGGAGGAGGCGGCGGGTCAACGCAAGCGCGGGCAGAAACAAAGACGACATGCTCGCAGTGCGGAAAAGAGACCACGGTTCCTTTCCGACCGACGCAGGGGCGCCCGGTATTTTGCCGGGAGTGCTTCCAAGCAAGAAGGTCCATGGGCGCGGCGTAAACCAACCCTAACAACTGAGACTGAGGAAGAGGGCCATCGAAGTTGATGGCCCTTTTTTATTTGATGGAGGAACCTGAGTGGGCGAGCCAGGACTCAAACTGGGCCAGGGATTCAGGCATGTTGCGGCGGCCGTAGCCAAAGCGGATATGGTGCGGCTCATCGTAGACGGTGCCGGGCAGGAGAAGGACACCGGCTTCGCGGACGAGGCGTTCGCAGAAGGATTGCACGTCTTGAGCAGGCTTGAAGCGGGCGAAGCCGATGGTGCTGGCGTTGGGAGGAGTCCATTCGAAGAGGTCGGGATGGCGGGAGAAGAAAGCAGCGAGTTGGGGAAGATTGTGAAGAACGATCTGGAGATTGCGGTCAATGAATTTCTGACGGTGGCGGAAGGCGACGGCGGTGAGGAATTCGCTGGGTGCGCTGGCGCAGATGGTGGTGTAGTGCTTGAAGGAGACGATTTTTTGAAGGATGGAAGAGTCGCGGCAGGCTAGCCAGCCAAGGCGCAGTCCCGGAAGGCCATAAGTTTTGCTGACGGATGAGAGGCTGAGGGCACGTTCATAGAGATCGCAAGCGGCGGGAAGGCGGCTGTTGGGATCGTGCTCGAGCTCGCGATAGACCTCATCGGAGAAGACGTAAATTCCTTGGCCAGAGGCGAGTTTCAGGACATGGTGGAAAACGTCCGCGGGCATGAGCAAGCCGGTAGGATTGTGGGGGGAGTTGATGTAAATGGCGCGGGTGTTGGGGCGAATGAGGGATTCAAGAGCGGAGAGATCGTGGGCCCAGGCGTTTGCGGGGCTGCGGCGCCATTCGGAGACGGCGGCGCCGGTGCTTTTGGGAACGGTGAGAGCGCTTTCGTAGCAAGGAGTTTCGACGATGGCGTGATCCTGCGGAGTAAGCAGTGCGTGATAGAAAACAAAGATGGCTTCTTCGGCGGCGGAAAGAACAACGAGCTGATCGGGATGGATTTGGGAGTACATGGTGGCGAGAACTTCTCGAAGCCAGGGAGCGCCGGGGGATTCGGTGTAGCCGCACCATTGGCTGAGGAAGGCGTCGTGAGCGCCGGGTTCGAGGGAGAGGATTTCCTGGATGGATTGGGACTCGGCGTCGGAGGAGGAAAGAAGGTACTTGGCGGAGAATTCGTGCTTGCCCATGTACTCTTCAATGCGGAAGGGAGAGATTTGCATGAGGGTGAGTGTGCCAAGGGGAGAGGCGGGGAGTCTAGGACCAAATTGAGCGGAGGAAGGACCGGGCACCCGGCAGTGGGTCACTTGTCCGAGTACGCCACTTATCGGGAGCTGAATCCCACAAAGATCGACGGGAGTATACTCTCAGTATCTTCTCAGGTCGTTTCCTTCGGGAGGAATCTTCATGCGCCCCGTCGTGATCGCGCTTGCTTGCTTTCTCGCAGCGCCACTTTTCGCTAATGAAGGAAACACGGTACTGTTGGCCGATCTTGGCGATCACGCCATGCAACAATCCCAGATCACATTGCCGGGCGGCAAGCCATTCCATTTGAAAGCCACCATCGCTGAGAAAGACAGCCCGGATTCGGATTACCAAGCCACAGTTGAGGAATACTGGGTTTCGCCAACGAAGTGGCGACGCACCATCACTTCACCGGATTTTTCCCAAACATTGGTTACCAATGGCGAATCCGTCTTCGAGGAGGACAAGGGTGACTATTATCCGGTCTGGCTTAACCACTTCGTGAGAGCGATATTCGATCCCCTGCCCATGCTGGATCAACTAAGGCAGGCAGGTATCCGTGCCTCGAAACGCGACCTTTCCGCAGGCCAGACCAGCTGTACAGACCTGCCTATGCGGGTGGACCGGTGGATCCTGTGTTTTACGGGAAAGAAAGCGTTACTGAGTTCGGTCTTCACCAAGGGATACGCAGCCGAGTTCAAAGACTTCAAAGGATTCGCAGACAAGCAAGTTCCCCGGCTCATCGAGAACACACCGGAGCCGGGAACGACCATTGACGCACGTATCACCGAACTGACAGAACTCCAGCAGTTCGATGAAACGTTGTTCGTCGTGGAGCACAGCACTCAACCAAAGGATCGCATCAAGAGCGTCCATGTTGAGCAAGACACATTTACGAAGCTTGCGCTTGGCAGCACCGATATTGCGTGGCCTCCGCAGGGAGGCGGCCCCACGACCGGCGGCTGTGCGGTGTACGTTGGGGTGGATCGCGCGGGAACTGTGCGCGAGTCATGGCCAGGGGGATGCGACAGCACCGGCATTGAGACCGCGCTGCGCGACATCGTTAAGACCTGGAAGCTTCGCACGCCAATCTCGAATGGGGTTCCCGTGCAAGTGGAAGCCCTGCTGGGTTTCACCTTTCATACAGAAGTACACGACAATCCGCTCCCGCTCTTGACGGACACGGAAATACGCCAACTGGCAACCAATATCGTAGAACCCAAATTCCCCAAGGGGCCGCGCGCCGCGCCAGCGGGCACTGAGGTGACCGTGCAGATCTCTGTTGACGAGACAGGAAAGCTCACGGGCCTAGGGAACACCCATCACGTTCCCGATACACTTTTCCTAGCCGCTTACGCGGCAATAACCCAATGGCACTTTCGGCCGTATATGAAAGACCAGAAACCGCAATACATTCACGCAGACGTCACCTTCCACGTGCCTTAACCAATCCAATAGAGGCACAGAGTTTCGTGCGCCATCGGTCAAGCATTACAGGTCCCGTTAAGGAGGGCGTTACCGGAAACGGACCCGCTACCGGGCGCCCCGATGGATGTAATTTTTGGAGGGGAGAGGGTATGATACTGCTCCGAAGTCCCCATAGAGACCTAGCGATACGGAGGGCCGAGAGATGGCTCACCGCTTCACCATCGGTGTCGAAGAAGAATTCCAGATCATTGATCCAGACACGCTCGAATTGCGATCGCACGTGGTGCAATTGCTGTCGGCGGCGGCGCGCGGACTGGGCGACCAGGTCAAGGGCGAGATGCACCAGTCTATTGTGGAGACGGGGACAAAGATCTGCGAAAACGTAAGCGAGTTGCGGTTGGAGATTCACCGCACGCGAAGCGAACTGGTAGCCGCGGCGGAAAGCACGGGGCTGCGTGTGGCGGCCGCGGGGACGCACCCGTTTTCGAACTGGATCGATCAGGTGATTTCACCGGGAGAACGATACCAGCACATCGTTGAAGAGATGGGGCAACTGGCGAGGTCGCTGCTGATCTTTGGCATGCATATTCATGTGGCCATGCCGGACAAACAATCCACCATCGATATGATGAACATGGTGCGGTATTTCCTGCCACACCTGCTGGCGCTTTCGACGAGCTCGCCATTCTGGATGGGGCGGAACACGGGGTTGAAGTCGTTCCGGACAACGGTGTTCCGGCGGTTTCCGCGAACGGGGGTGCCGGAGACGTTCGAGTCGTGGAGCGCGTACGAGAATTTCGTGAATCTGCTGGTGAAGCTGAACAGCATTGATAACGGGAAGAAGATCTGGTGGGACGTGCGGCCGCACCCGACGTTCGGGACGCTGGAGTTCCGCATGTGCGACGTGGCCACGAAAGTGGAAGAAGCGGTGGCAATCGCGGCGTTGACACAGGCGCTTGTCGTGAAAATTCACCGGCTGTATACGGGGAACATGGGCTGGCGGCTGTACCGGCGTGCGCTGATTGAAGAGAACAAGTGGCGGGCGGCGCGGTATGGAATTGAGGGAAAGCTGATCGATTTTGGGAAAGAAGAGGAAGTGCCGATGAGGCAGTTGATCCCGGAGCTGCTGGAGTTTGTGGATGACGTGGTGGACGATTTGGGGAGCCGGAGCGCGGTGGAGTACGTGCACACAATCATGAATGAGGGTACGAGTGCGGACCGGCAACTGCGGGTTTTCCAGCAGACAAGAGACCTGAAAGATGTGGTGCGGCACCTGGTGATGGAAACGCGAGGAAGCGCGTCGGATGGGCTGTCCACGGCGGCAGGAGTCATCAATTAAGAGCGGGCTTTGGGGATGACGGCGGGAATGAATTTTTTCGCAAGGAAAGCTGGAAGATGCGGTTGCGGAGGTGGGCGATGGTGAAAGTGGGATTGCTGTGCGGACGGGAGTACAGTTTCCCTCCAGCGTTTCTGGCGCGTGTGAACGAACTTGGGAAAAAGGATGGAGTGACAGCGGAGTTTGTGAAGCTGGGCGGGACACGAATGGAAGAGCCGGCCGAATACCGGGTGATCGTGGACCGGATTTCGCATGAAGTGGACTATTACCGGGGCTACCTGAAGCATGCGGTGCTGCAGGGGACGTACGTGATCAACAATCCGTTCTGGTGGACGGCGGACGACAAATTCTTCAATTACAGTGTGGCTGCAAAGTTGGGCATCGCGATACCAAAGACGATTCTGCTGCCGCAAAAGGGTTATCCCGGGGATGTGGACATTACTTCTGAATCGCTGCGCAATTTGAAATATCCGATGGATTGGGTGGGGCTGCTGGATTCCGTGGGGCGGCCGGCGTTTCTTAAACCGTTTTCGGGCGGCGGATGGAAGCACGTGTACAAGGTGAATAATGAGGAAGAGCTGCTGGAAGCGTACGACAAGACTTCGCCATATTGCATGACGCTGCAGGAGTTCATCGATTTCGAGCAGTATGTGCGGTGCTTCACATTCGGGAAGTCCGATATATTACCGGTGGCGTACGACCCGAAAGAGCGGAAGTACCTGGTGGAGCATAAGTATTTGTCGGATGAGTTGGGGGCGCGCGTAGTGAAGGACGCGCAGACGATCAACCTGGCGCTGGGCTATGAGATGAATACGATCGAATTCGCAGTGAAGGATGGAGTGCCGTACGCCATCGATTTCCTGAATCCCGCGCCGGATTTCGAGAGAGACCGGATCACGGAGTTCTATTTTACGCATGTGGTGGAGAAGATGGCGCGGCTGGTAATCGATCGCGCGCTGAGCGGGAATACGGCGAACACGTGGCCGCGCTGGGAAGAGATGCTGGGAATCGGAGCGCCGGCGGGATTTACGGGAGCACCGCGGACGGCTCCCGTGGCGCAGGCGGCGCAGAGTGCTCCATCGGGAACTGCGGCGCGATGAAAGCCAGAAAAAAGAGCAAGAAGGTCTCCAGTCCAGCGGAGTACTGGCACGAATTATTGCGACCGGTGGTGAAGAAGTCGCCGGGACTTGCGAAGAACTTTCTGGCGGATGTGCGCGCGGCGAAATTGACGTTTGGGCGGAGAGTGCACTGCCCGTTTTTGCGGCCTTATTTTCTGTCGCCTGGCGATGAGCAGCGCGTACGGCGAGTTTCCGAAACCATCGCAGCAGTGGCAGAGCGCGTGACGACCGCGGCGCTGAACGACAATTCCCTTTTCGCACAATTTCACTTGCGGCCGGAGGAAGAACGGCTGGCCCGGCTGCCGGCGGGGCCTGGACCGGCGAGCACGGCGTCGCGGCTGGATGCATTTCTTTTGCCGGATTCGCTGAAGTTCACGGAATACAACGGAGAATCGCCGGCGGGGGCGGGCTATTCGGAAACGCTCTCGGACATTTTCCGGAAATTGCCGGTGATGGAGGAGTTTGCGAAGCGGTATGAAGTGCATAGTTACCCGCTTAGTGCGAAGTTGCTGGATGCGCTTATTGCAACTTACGTGGAATGGGGCGGGAAGACGAGCCGGCCGCAGATGGCCATCGTGGATTGGAAAGAAGTACCAACGTGGAGTGAATTCGAGATCTTGCAGGAACGATTTGAGGCGATGGGAGTGCCTGTGGTCCTGGCAGACCCACGAGAGTTGGAGTTTGACGGGAAGCAACTGGCGGCGAAGGGAAAGAAGATCGATTTCGTGTACCGGCGGGTGCTGATCAATGACATTGTGGCAAGGCCAACGGAATGCGCGGCGCTAGTGAAGGCGTACGAAACGGGGACGGTGTGCGTGGCGAATAATTTTCGCTGCAAGATCCCGCACGTGAAGGCGTTTTTTGCGGTTTTGACGGACGCGAAGAATGCAGGGCTGTTTTCCGCGGAGGAGCGCGACGTGATCCGGCAGCATGTTCCGTGGACGCGAGTGGTGCAGGACGTGAAAAGCGACTATGGCGGCAAGCCGATTGAATTGTTGAAATACGTACGGAAACGACGCAACGATCTGGTGCTGAAACCCAGTGATGAGTACGGGGGAATGGGTGTGACGCTGGGGTGGGAAACGGATGCGAAACACTGGGAGCACGCGATTGAGCAGGCCCTGCCAGGGGGAGAGAAAGCAAAGGCGCATGGATGTTGGATTGTGCAGGAACGCATCCCGGTGAGCCGGGACGTGTTCCCGCATATTGGGGCGGAGAACAAGGTGGATTTCAGGAAGATGCTGGTGGATTTCGCGCCGTATTTGTTCCGCGGGAAGCTGGCGGGATTCTTGACCCGGTTAAGTGCGACGGGACTGGCGAATGTGACGAGCGGCGGAGGGCAGATTCCTTCGTTCCGCGTGGAGCGAAGAAAAGCGTGACGCAGTGGCAGATTCCGTCTTAAAGCCAATTAAATTATTTTTGAGGAGTTTTGGCAGGAACAAGCAGAGGAATTTCCACGGAACCAATGCGGCCGGAAGAGAGATCGTGGACAGCCAGGCGAAGATGAACTTCACCTTGAGGGATGTCGATTTCCTGATGGAGTGGCAGGCCGGATTGCATAATTTGGGCATACTGTGCCGCTTGTAAGTTCAAATTGAAAGCGCGGTTCGCGACGTTGAGAACTTTGCCGTCACGGTCGTAGGCGATGGCAACAAATTCGATGGATAAGTGATGCAGGCCGTCGGAGCCTGCGAATCTGGCAACCGGGTGCATGTCGGCAGCGTAATCAATCCAAAAACGCTTAACAGGGCCCGACAATTTGTCGGCGAGCAGCCCAGCGGGACCGGCTTGCGATTCCAGGCCTTTGAGCGCCGGATCATCCGAAGGTAGAACGCGAACTTTAAACAAAATCTGTGAAGAAGCGGGTGCGCCGCGTTGAATGGCATTCGCAGCGAGAGTCAGGGGACCGTTCGAGCTGTGCGCATCAGGTGCATCCGCGAAATAGCCTTGGCGATACGCGAGGTGGTGGGACTGGCCGGACAGCGTAACCTGAATCTTACGAAATTTGCCGTCGAAATTTGCGTCGGCCGGCACATACGCCAGCGTGTAGTAGTTCTCGCCATTCTCGATTGCGCGCGCGATTGCCGCCTTGATGGCATTGCTGTCGAAGAAGGCTTGCCCACCCGTTTCTTCGGCGATTTGCAGCATGGTGGCGTGCTCTTCGGCGGTCGTCTGTATGAATTTGGAGTTGTCGCCGGCGAACGAGTTCGGATTGCTCCTGGCTCCGGCGGCTGGATTTCTGGCACGAGCGCCTCCGCCAGCGCGACCGCCGGAATTGGAAATACTGGAAGTTCCGTGAGAGGCGCCCGAATAATTTGCGTTTGGATTCGCCGCGTTGAACATCGAGGAGGTAAAGAGGCCGCGGGCATCAATGGGATAGACGGACACGCGGCTGGCAGTCAGGAGCTCACTGGTTTCTTTCAGTTGCTCGCTGTACTCCCGCGCCACAGAGAATTCGCCACCTGACGTGATGCTGGATTGACCGCTGCGAGACCCGGAGGCCGAGGACATGCTGCTTAATGAAACATCCGGATCCAGACTGAGCGGAAAGGAGCCAGAAAACCAAATCAGGTTCTTGCGTCCGGGGATTCCGCCTAAAAACTCCGCCAATTGCTGCAAGGCGTCCATGGTCATCTGCACCCGCAAATCGATTTGGAACGCTGCTTGGTCGGCCTGAAATTCCTTGAGGCTGGCGACGACTTGCGACGACGCGCCGATGTCCTGCAAGCCGTTGACGAGATTCGTGGCAGTGGCATCGTCGGGGTTGGGAAGCAAGGGAGATTCGCCCGGGGAGTTTCGTTTGTCGTTTAAAGCCGCGAGCAAGGGAGTGCGATCAGAGGTAAAACCCTGCACAATACGAAGTCTTGAGGCCAGCGTGAAAATGGCGATGCGTGTGCCGTCAGGAATAGTTTTCAGATACTCGATCATTTGCTGGCGGAGGTAGGTTTGATCCTTGAGCGGAGTATTCAGGGCGTCGAGCAGAAGCACGTTGGCCGCGGTCGTCACAGTGGACTCGGGGAAGTTGCTGTAGGTATTGGGGGGAAGGGGCGGCATGCTCTGGACTTGAGAAGGGTTCGCCGAATTGTGCTCCTCGAAGACCTTGATGGTTTGCTCGCGGCCGTCCTCGGAGACTTGGAATGCCTGTTTCTGCAGACCTTTTACGGGCTTGCCGTCGTCGCTGACGATGACGTCAACTACAACCAAGCTTGATGCACTGCGAATGGTTGGCCCTGAGGTTTGTGGTGCCGCAGCTTTCGATTCCGAAGTTGGGGCATTCGCAGGCGGGGGAGTGGTGGAAGGATTCTGCGCGCACAATCCAGTAGCGAAAACGAGGAGAGGCCCCATCGTCAGCAGTGAAGGCAGAAGCGAATGTCTCATGCGGCAAGCACCTCCTGCGGAACGTGGAAGGACGAAGTGGCCAATAGGAAGCGTCCATCATACGCCAAACTCGTTTTCAACCGCACCCGGCGCAAAGAGCGAGACAGGTGCGTTGGCCGCACTGTGAATGCATTGGACGGGCACTGCCGCCCTTTCGTTACGGGGAGTCGCTTATGGAAGGCTATAGAGGGCGCGGACTTCCTCAGTCCTGTGGATAAATGGAAAGAGGGTTACTAGTGGCCGACGGGGGAATTGGCACAGGGGCCAGTTCAGGTAAAATAGTAAGAATGTCCTTTGGAGTTGTACCGAATGAGCTGATGCCGGGCGCGAAGAACGCCGTGGACGTGTGCCTGGGTGTGCGCGCGAAGGAGCGCGTGACGTTGATTGCGGATGAGACGAGCCGGGAAGTGGCTGCCAGCCTGGAAAAGGCGCTGCAGGAAAGAGGAGCGGAGATTACCGGGTTGTTGCTGGAGGAATTTGGGCCGCGGCCGATGAGTGTCGCGCCAGAGGCGGTGCTGGGAGCATTGGAGAAAGCCGACGTTGGTATCTTGTGCATGACGCCAC
>CAYOOS010000043.1:0-2025 GCA_964405585.1 uncultured Acidobacteriaceae bacterium
CTTGGAAGAACACCGTCAAGTCGTGTAGCCCTGGCGGGATTTTGCTACTTGTTGGGAGCAAGAGGGGCAAGGAAACGCTGGTCTATTGCAACCTGATATCCGGTGACAAGTTTGTTCGTTTCATTGGCCATGCCGATGACGGACTGGAGTTCCTTGAACATTTCGGGAGTCATGCCTTTAGCGAAAGCGGAGGCGGTGTGGGAGGCGATGCAATATTGGCAATTGTTTGTGACGCTGACGGCGATGTAGAGAAGTTCCTTGGTGAGGGGATCGAGGACGCCGGGAGCCATGATTTCCTTCTGGCATTCCCAGGTGCGCCTTAGGAGTGCGGGGTCGTGGGCGATGGCTTTCCAGAAATTATTGAGGTAGCCGGTTTTGCGGGTGGCCATGATGTCGTCGTAAATGGCTTTAACGGCGGGACTGGCGTCGTTGTATTCGATGAAGCCGAAGGTGGACATAGCGTCGCTCCGAAGTAATCCGATGAATGCGGGAAGAATGTTAGCCGCAAATTGAAGCAGCGGGTAGGGAAAGGATAGGGCGTGCGCGTTCGGAACGTTTGCGTGATTGGTGACCTGCCAGGGACGGAGCGGACGAGTGGGGTGGAAGTTCGTTAAGTTGCTTGACGCGCATTTTGAGGCGATTAGGATAGGTGGACGCAATAGGGGCGGGCAGATTACGTGTTGAATCGCAGACAAACTTTGCGGGTAGGAACGGCCTTGTTACGCCAGATCTTTTTGCGGGGGGGACGGGGGGCTGGTTGTTGTGTGGTCTTCGCGGCGGTGGCATTGGTGACTCCGGCGCAACAAGGCGCGGCATTGCACGGAAGTGTGGCCGACTCGACCGGATCGGCGATTGAAGGGGCGCAGATCGAGTACCGTTCGCCAGATGGAGTGATACTGGCGAAGACGGACGCGAGCGGTAATTTCAGCATTGCGGAAACTGGTCAGGGCGGAACTTTGCGCATCAGTTTTCCTGGGTTTGCAGCGGCGACGCTGGAGGTGAAGCCACATAGTTCGGTGCAGAAAGTTCAGATCGTGTTGACACCAGCCGCAAACATCGAGCGTTTGCAGGTGAAATCCAGCGTGGAGGATCGCATTCCGGCGGTGCCGACGAGCGAATATGCCATTCCGGCGGAGCAGATGGAGGTGGCAGGAAGCCTGGTGGTGGACGACGTACTTCGGGAGGTGCCGGGGTTCAGCACGTTCCGGAGGTCGAGCAGTCTGTTTGCAAACCCGTCTTCGCAGGGCGTGTCGCTGAGAGGAGTGGGGGCGAGCGCGACCAGCCGTTCGAGCGTGCTGCTTGATGGGATTCCGCTGAATGACCCGTTCGGCGGATGGGTTTATTTTGCGCGAGTGCCCCGGGCGGAGCTGGATTCAATAGAAGTGACGAATGGTGCTGCCTCCGATGTGTTCGGGAACGGAGCGCTTGGAGGGGTGGTGAATCTGCGCACGCGTTCGGCGGAGGAATCGTACGCGTTGGGAGAAGTTTCGTACGGGAGCATGAGCACGCCGGATGTCTCGTTTGCCTTGGGTGGGCCCGTGGGAAGTTGGCAGCTGTCGGCAGCAGGGCAGGCGCTACGCACCGGCGGGTACGTGCTGGTGCCAGCAGATCAACGGGGAAGTGTGGACACAGATGCAGGCACAGCGGACTTGTCGGGGACAGTCGAGGTTTCGCGAAACCTTGGTGAGCAAGGACGATTTTTTGTGCGGGGAAGCGGGTTTGGGGAAAGTCGGCGGAATGGAACGCCGCTGCAGAACAATGATACAACGATCCCGGAGGTGGACATGGGGCTGGAGTGGTCCACGCGGGATGTGGGAAGTTTTTCCGCGCGGCTGTACGGCTCCACGGAAAGTTATCATCAGACGTTTTCGGCGGTGGCGGCCAACCGCGACTCGGAGACTTTGACCGATTTGCAGCGGAATCCTTCGCAACAGGTCGGATTCGTAGGGACGTGGGCGAGGCTGATTGCAGAGAAACACAAAGTAGCGGCGGGAATCGAGTCCAACGATGTGCGCGGTCACAGCG
>CAYOOS010000043.1:2125-5403 GCA_964405585.1 uncultured Acidobacteriaceae bacterium
CTGTACCGGAATTTTCGCGTGGGAAATGTACTCACGCTTGCCAATCCGAATTTGACGGGCGAGCATCTCACTGGCGGCGAGGCGGGGCTTAGCTACCAGACGTGGGCAAACCGGCTGACGCTACGTGGGAATTTCTTCTGGAGCGACATCGACGATCCAGTCGCAAATGTGACCATCACGAGCACGCCGGCGCTGATCACGCGGATGAAAGAAAACCTGGGCGTGACCCAGGCGCGCGGATTCGAATTGTCGGGGCAATGGCAGGTGCGCCCCCGCCTGCAGTTCTCGGCAAGCTACCTTTTCGTGAACGCTACGGTAGTGAGTTACCCAAGCCCGCCTGCGCTGATGCCGCTGGATGGATTGCGCTTGCCGCAGGTGCCGCAGAACCAGTTCAGTTTTCAGGCCAGCTATGTCGGCAAGAAATGGAATGCGAGCCTGCAGGGTCGATTTTTGGGGAACCAGTTTGACGATGACTTGAATCAATACCCACTGGGGCGCGCATTTTCGCTGGATGGGGAAGTGTCGCGGGAGTTTGTGCGGCACACCTCGGTCTTCCTAGCGGTGCAAAACCTGACGGATGACAGATTCAACGTAGCGGCGACGCCGGTGTTTACAGTGGGGCCACCGATCTTTGTACGCGGCGGAGTGCGGTTTACGTTGAAATAAGAGCCGAGAGAAAATCCCATTCCGCGAAGTCGAATTCCCCCCATGACAATCGGCTGCTACAAGACGAGTTGCATCTGCATGCGGCTAGTCAATTTTGTGAGTCAGGGGCAGCGACCGGTTTGGTTTTGGAAGAGTTGGAGATTTTCACCCTTCCATTGCATGGCGTCGAAGATGCGCCGGCGGCCACTGGGGTGATCGAAGAAAATGAATTCCTCGATGGGGCCGGGGCTCATCTTGCGGTATTCCCCGAGGTGAATGGCGCCTTGTGCGAAGCCGTCAGGCTGGCGACTGGCGTTGATGCCGTACATGTCCGCTTCGTGTTCGTTGACGCGTGTTTCCGTGTTTTGGATGGGAGTAAAGAGGAAGCCCAACACGCTCGCGATCAGAAAGACCAAGGGCAATACGGCCACGTCACCGATGCCGTGAATTTTCCAAGACTGACCCCAGCGGGCGAGTGACCAATCCAGGCCCCAGCGCAGCAAAGAAAAGAACAGCACGATGACGACAGAAATAAACAGCATGTCCTTATAGATGTGATGGAGCACGTAGTGGCCCATCTCGTGACCCATGATCGATTGAATCTCCTCCGGGGAGCCGCGACGGAGGAGGTTATCGTTCAGGGTGATACGCATGGTCTTGCCGAAACCGCTGACGTTGGCACTCATGCGCGTGGATTGCTTGGAGGCGTCGATCTGATAAACATCGTGAGCGGGAATGTCATTCGCATGGGCCAAGGAAAGAATCGGCGCAGTAATTTTGGGGTCATTGAGACGAGTCACCTTGTTGAAGAGAGGGAAAATAAACACAGGGGCGATCATCGCAGCAAACATGGCAAAGCAAATGCTGACTAACGCACCCCAGATGTGCCAGGTACGAGGAAGTTTTCGAGCGATCCAAAATAGGGCAGCGACGAGCACACCGCCCAGGATGGTGCCGACGAGCAGGCCCTTGAGTTGGTCACCCGTCCAAGGACCGAAGGTCTGTGTGGCCAGGCCATATTTGTGCTCGCGGAAATAACCTTCGTAGATAGAGAGCGGAGCACCCAATAAAAACGTGAGAATCATGAACTGAATCCAGTAGATCAGGTCCTGAAGAAAAGGGAAGCGGCTAAGGCGCACCGAGAAATTGCGCATTTGTGCGGACCAACCGAAACCGAGCAGGGCCAAATAGATCAACGCCGCCATAAGGAAATCCCAGAGGATGAGCCAGTAACCGCCCTCGAAGTAGGCGTCGCTGCGAGCGCGCGCGGAGGCAGGAATCTGCGCAAGATAGGCGTTGGTGGCGGCTTCGGGGTCAAAATGGCTGGAGGGTAGCGCCTCGGGTGGGACCTGGATCACGGAAGGCATCTGGCTTTGTGAGAGATCCACCTTTTCCTGGGCGTGGACCAGGCAGGTTGAACCGAACAGTGTGAATGCGAGCGCGACGAACATGAAGTACTTTTTCATGAGGCACCTTTGCGAGAGATCGGGTCGCAGGTAAGTATACGACTGAGCGGGTGAAATAGTTGCAGGTGGGAGAAACAGAAAGTCAGTGCCGCCGAGAAGAGAAGAGGAATTCGTCGACGAGGAGTCGGGCGAGGCGGGGAGAATTGTGACGGATGACCCCGTGTTCTTCAAGGAGATTGTCGAGCAGAAGCTTGACCTTAAGCTTGACAAGCCTATCGGCGTCCACCACGACCGCTTCTGCATCCTGAGCGCGATAGCGCCGCGCCACTTCGGGAGAGACGGGCTTACGGTTGGCAACAACCCAATCGATGACGCGTTTACCGACATGCTTCTGGATGGCGCGCAAATGCTCACTGAGAGTGTACTGAGTGGTTTCGCCAGGCTGCGTCATCAGATTGGCAATATAGACGCGTGGGGCCTTGGAGCGGGCAATGGCATGGGCAATTTCAGGGATCAGAAGATTGGGAATAACGCTGGTGTAAAGAGAGCCGGGTCCCATGAGGATGAGGTCGGCATCTTGAAGTGCTTCAATGGCTTTGGGAAGCGCACGGACGCGGCGAGGCACGAGCTGGATTTGGCGGATGGGCACGCAGCTACGGGAGATTTTCGTTTCGCCGCTGACGCGTTGGCCATTGGCGAGTGTCGCAGTGAGGTGCACATTGGAAACCGTAGATGGAAAGATGCGGCCGCGGATGGCAAGGACTTTGCTGGAGACGTGAACGGCTTCAGCAAAATCGCCGGTCACGTGGGTGAGCGCAGCGAGGAACAGGTTGCCAAAATTGTGGCCGATAAGTCCACGGCCAGCGTGAAAGCGATACTGAAACAGGCGTCCGAGCAAAGCTTCGTCTTTCGAGAGAGCAACCATGCAATTGCGAATGTCGCCCGGAGGTAGCATGCGGTTTTCGCGGCGAAGACGGCCGGAACTGCCTCCATCGTCGGTGACGGTGACAATCGCAGTCAGGTCTGCAATAGGGCGTTCGCGGGTAGCGTGGCGATCCGTGCGCCGGACGACATGCTCTTTCAAACCGCGGAGCAAAGCGGAAAGGCCTGTTCCGCCGCCGAGCGCGACCACACGCAGTCCGCGGGATTGCAGAGCGTTCTGACGTCGAGACTTTTTCACGTGAGGCTCAACTTCCGAGTGACGCGAGCGGGGCGGCGATCCACTTT
>CAYOOS010000043.1:5503-16768 GCA_964405585.1 uncultured Acidobacteriaceae bacterium
TTGCGGGCCTTATCGAGACTTTCGCGGGCTTCATCCCAACGGCCCAGATTCATCATGGCCACGCCGCGCTGATAATGTTCTTCTGGCGATTTGGGATTTTGCTCGGCGCTAGGCTTCATGCGCTGTTCGGTGATGCGAAGATGGGTGCGCGCGCGGTCAGCAAGTTCCTTGCTGGGCCCCGCAAGCACCTTTTCGAGTTCCTGTTTGGCACGCTGAAATTTTTGCTGGTGAAAGAGGGCCATGGCCTCTTCATAGACTTTCATCTGCGCCTGCACGAGAGGATCAATCATTTCGACACCGCCACGCTGCGGGGGGTGAACTGGTAAGTTATTCTTTTTCTTAAGCTTAGACTGGGCTTTGGGCGAGGGTTTGCTCCTGCCGGAAGAGCCCGAGGAGGATTTCTGGGGTTTCGCCATGGCGCGAATGTAGCAGAGGGCCGCGCCTTCGTCAAACGGAACTCGGGAGGTGAAAGTGTTGAGTTAGATAGTCTTTACCGACCGGGAGCACGGAAGAAAATAACATTGCCGAGGTGCATGCTTCTCCATGAAACTAGAAGGAGCCTTGAACAGACAACGGGCACGCATGAGGAACAGTGGCCTGCCTTGCGTGTGTGTGTTATAAGTTTTAGACAGGATTCAGGTTGACGACTCGTGCCTTTCATTAACTTTCCTGCGCGCGAAATTAACTGCAAGCTGGTGTACTACGGTCCGGGCCTCGGCGGGAAGACCGCCAACCTGCAGTGGATCTACGACCATACAGGGCAAAACCTGAAGGGGAAGATGGTGTCCCTGGCAACAGAGACGGACCGGACGCTGTTCTTCGACTTTCTGCCGTTGGATCTGGGAACGGTGCGCGGGTTCAAGACGCGCTTTCATTTATATACCGTGCCTGGGCAGGTGTTTTACGAAGCCAGCCGCAAGCTGATTCTCAAGGGCGCGGATGGCGTCGTATTCGTGGCCGATTCCCAGGAAGAGCGTTTGGACGCGAACTTCGAAACGCTGGACAACCTGCAGGAACACCTGAAAGAGCACAACCTGAATTTCGCGACGATTCCTTACGTGCTGCAACTGAACAAGCGCGACCTGCCGAACGTCATGAGCGTGGAAGAATTGACGAAGCAGCTTCAGAAGAAGGGCGAGCCGGTGATTGAAGGCGTGGCCATCCAGGGGCAGGGCGTGTTTGAGACGCTGAAGGAACTGGCGAAGATGGTGTTGGCGGAGTTGAAGAAGGGCAGCTGAGCCTAATCTAAGTAAAGCCGAAAATTGACCTCGAAGGAGACGAGAGTAGGAACTGGCTTCCCATCATATGTGGCCGGGTGGCACTTCCATGTAGCCATAATCCGGAGCGCCGAGTTGTTGAGCCCATAAGGAGCGCCCCTCACAATTCGCTGTTGATTGACAGAACCGTCTGTATCAATGACAGCCTCCACAAGTATAACTCCCGAGAACTTACCCGTTCGCGCCTCGTCCGTGTAAGACGGGTTTGGCATGTAAGAGCATGATGGCGAATTCACACCCTTGAGGCCAGGCTTGCGGAGGGTCTCTCCCCTTGACGTCGTGATTGGTTGCAGAGTTGGGAGACCATTTGTTGGGTACAAATCCACAACCACGTCATCGACGGAGAGATTCACCTCGGCGCTCGGCCCAATCTTCTTCTCGTCTTTCACACTGAGGAACCGAGCGGACAGTTGCACTTCGTTCCTTGCGATTCTCTTTGTTGTTCCGATGAGCGCTACATTCGCATGCAATTCCTTCGCAAGCCAGCGGGCCACGGGCTCTGAATTCTGAAGTTGCGAAGGGATTCGCTCGCGTTGCAGCAGGCCTTGCAGCAAAGATCGGTCGATTACCTGGGCGGATTTATCCTGTTGGGCCATTTCCGAGGAGAGTTCATCTGCCAGCTGCATGCTGTAGCGAGAAGTGTTGCCATCGGGCAGGACGAAATTCATTACGAGAATCGTGCAATCACGTTTGTGGCAGCCTGCTTGATCCGCATGATGGAGCAGCCGCGCTGCCAGTTCTTGCAGGGGCGCGGCCCCTGTTGGGGCAGCGGCAAGAGCGGTCGATTGCGAATCAGTGGGTTGTAGTGTCGTGGTCGGAGCTTGCGGAGGCGGCTGTTTTGACTCATGAGCAGATATCGAGGGAAGCAAAGAGAGCGCAAGAAACAAGAAGAAGGCCTGGAACTGCCAAACTCTAGGTTTGCGCATGATGTCGCGAGTCTAGCACAAGGTACGTTGGGAGAAAGGTAATCAGGATCGAGAACAGTAAAACTCCAAACTAACTGAAATTCTGCGCGGCGGATTCGGATTCGAAGGTGGGAATTGCTTCGACGAGGCGTGTGACGGTGAGGGCGTCGCGGACGCGGCCCTGGCGAATGACCAAGTGCAAGACGCCGCCGAGGCGCGCCAGGGAGATGGAAAGTTTCACCAGGACGGAGATTCCGGAACTGTCAATTTGCGGAATATCGTCGAGGTTGACGACGATTTTGCGCGCGCCTTGCTGGACGAGATCTTGGACAAATTCAAGCAAACGTTCGCTGGGATCGCCGATCGTGAGGCGGCCGTGCACGCCGACATAATAGATTCCGGCGTCTTCGCGCACGGAGACTTCCAGCGGTGGATGCAGGGTCATGGGACGTTCCCCTCAGTCAATTTCGAGCGACGTTGGTTCGCCGCAGGGCAGTGGCAACGTTGACGGCAGATGCATTATACGATGATAGGCATGGAGTACAAGTCACGGGAAGCTGGCAGGCGTCATGCATGGAGAGTAACGCCGGAACGCGCACGGGCGATCCAGGAAGAGTTGCGAAACGAATGGGAAGGCAAAGACCGCTTGCCGGAGATTCGCACGGTAGCGGGAATGGACGCGGCGTTTGTGTTGACAGGCTCGCAAGCGCTGAAGAAACGCCCAAGCCGGCAGAATGCTTTGCGCGATGCCAACCGCGCCATTGGCTGCGTGGTCGTTTTCCGGTTTCCGGAAATGGAAGAGATCGCACGAGCGAACGCGCTGGTGCCTTTGCATTTTCCCTATATTCCCGGGCTTCTAAGTTTCCGCGAGATCCGGGTGCTGCTAGCAGCTCTGCGAAAACTGAGAGAATTGCCGGATTTGTTGTTCTGCGACGGACAAGGGTTCGCCCATCCGCGGCGGTTTGGACTGGCCTGCCATTTGGGAGTGCTGTTGGACCGGCCATCGATCGGCTGCGCGAAGAACCTGCTGATCGGTATCCATGGTGAACTGGGACAAGAAGCTGGTAGCTGGCTACCGTTGATCGATGGAAAGGTGAATGGCGAGCGAATTGGGGCGGTCGTGCGGACACGCACGGGGGTGAGACCGATGTACATATCGCAAGGACATAGGGTGAGCCTGGAAACGGCCATCCGTCTTACGCTCCAAGTGGGGGAGGGTGTGCGCATTCCGCGGCCCACGCGCGCGGCAGATGCGTTCGCGAGTGAAAGAAAACAAAGGTTCTTGCACGCACAAGTATGAGAAAAACGAATCGGTGCCAGCAAAATTTCGCACTGCCCAGCCGGGTCTGGGTGGGTATAATCGGCGCGATACCCTGGTAAGTCCCCAAGACAAGAAGTGAGCGAACCTGAGCAGCGTGTCTTTAATCTCTTCGCAGCGGAGTATTCGATGAAGTGGATGGGCGTAGTGTGTTGTTGCCTCATGGTCCTGGTGCTAACTGCACTTCCTCTACGAGCCCAGCAGTCCCCCTCCTCCGCAGCAACCCCGGCCTCCACCGCAAGTGCCCCGACACCAGAAGTTCCCCCAGCCGTCACGGAAAAGTTGAATCAACTCGAGCAAAAAGCTGCTGCGGCGCAGTCTTCGGCGGACAACGCGTGGATGCTGGTAAGCGCGGCGCTGGTGCTGCTGATGACCGGGCCGGGGCTGGCGCTGTTCTACGGCGGGCTGGTACGTCAGAAAAACGTGCTGGCGATCATGATGCAGAGCTTTGCACTGATGGCGCTGATTACGGTTCTGTGGGCACTGGTGGGATACAGTCTGTGCTTCGGCGGCAGCGGGCCAGTGATTGGGAACTTCGAACATGCGTTTCTGCGTGGCGTGGGAGCGCTGCCGAATCCGGATTACGCCGGAACGATTCCCCAGACGACCTTCATGATCTATCAGTTGATGTTCGCGATTATCACTCCGGCGCTGATTACAGGAGCCACCGCCGAACGTATGAAGTTCTCCGGGACGGTCCTGTTCATGACGCTGTGGTTCCTGGTGGTCTACGCGCCAATGGCGCACATGGTGTGGGGCAAGGGCGGGCTCTTGAATGCCTCCCAAGGGGGACGATTCCCGACGCTTGATTTTGCTGGCGGCACGGTTGTGCACATCACATCAGGAGTTTCCGCACTAGTTTGTGCGCTGTACCTGGGGAAACGCACGGGCTACCCGAAGCAGCCGATGCCTCCTCATAGTCTGGTTTTGAGTGTCATCGGCGCGTGCTTGTTGTGGGTGGGCTGGTTTGGATTCAACGCGGGGAGCGCGCTGGCTTCCAACGGCCTGGCATCGAGCGCCTTCGTGGCGACGCACTTTGGTGCGGCGGCAGCGGCGATAGGATGGAGCCTGGCGGAATGGATCAAGAATGGAAGGGCCAGTGCGTTGGGTGCAATATCAGGAGCTGTTGCCGGGTTGGTTGCGATTACACCTGCGGCGGGATTCGTGGGCCCGATTCCGGCACTGGCGATCGGGTTTATTGCCGGGGTGTTCTGCTTTGGGATGGTGACGCGCTTCAAGGCCATGTTCGGCTATGATGACGCACTTGATGCATTCGGCGTGCATGGGGCGGGCGGGACAATCGGCGCGCTATTGACTGGCATCTTCGCGCAAGCGGTGTTCAACCCGATCTTTGGCGAAGGAAAACCCGTGGGCGGTTTGGACGGGCACTGGGGACAAGTGGGAAACCAACTGGTGGGTGTGCTGATCGCGTGGTGCATCGCGCTAGCAGGCACTTTTGTCCTTTTGAAGCTGGTAGACCTGGTGACGGGCCTGCGCGTTCATGAAGAGCATGAAATTGCGGGCTTGGATATTTCGCTGCACGGCGAAGAAGGTTATAACCTGGAAAGCTAAATGGAAGGGTGAAAGCCTTTCCAAGACGTGACGGGAGCGGAACTTCGTATGATGAAAATTGAAGCGATCATTCAGCCGTCGCGATTCGAATCGGTGAAAGAGGCCTTGCTGGAGATCGGCGTCGAGGGCATGACGGTGACCGAAGTTCGGGGCCACGGCCGCCAGAAGGGCCACACCGAAGTTTACCGGGGCCGCGAATATACCGTGGACTTGTTGCCGAAGATCAAGTTGGAAATGGTGCTCGCGGATGCGCTGGTGAATCGCGCCGTGGAAGCAATCCTAAAAAGCGCCAAGACAGGGAAAATCGGAGACGGTAAAATATTCCTATCGCGGATTGAGGAAGCGATTCGGATACGGAATGAGGAACGCGGCGAGGGCGCACTTTAAGCGTGATGATGGCCTCTCCCCGCTCAGGTCTCACATCCGGCTTTTCGTCGAAGAAGAAAATGGCCGACCAGGTAAGTCCGTTGTCAGCTCTGGGACCGCAATGCGATGCTCAGCGCGAACGGATTCGCAAGCTGTTCGATAACGGTGCCAGCGCGCAAGACACGCTGCGGCAGTTGTGTGAATTGGCGGACGGCACCATCCAGCAGGTATTCGTGGAACTCCTGCGGGTTCGCCAGTTGGCGCCGCAGGGATTCTGCCTTCTGGCCCTGGGTGGCTATGGCCGGGAGATGTTGTTTCCTTACTCGGACCTGGACCTGCTCTTTCTCTTCGGTAATGAAAAGGCGGAAGAGGAGTATCGTCCGCTGATTGCGGAGTTTTCGCGAACGCTTTGGGATTTGGGATTTCGCGTGAGCTCGGCGGGGCGCACGCTGGACGAATGTCGGCGTATCGAGGAAGACAACGCAGAATTCCACCTGGCGATGCTAGACCGGCGATTCCTGGATGGCGATCCTTCACTCTTTGAGAAGCTGGACGCCAAAGTGCTTTCCGGCCCGGAGAAACAGGCACGGCCATTTTTGCTGCACGAATTGCAGAGGCTAACGCGAGACCGGCTGAATCGTTACGGCAACACGATTTTTCACCTGGAGCCAAACGTCAAGGAAGCGCCCGGCGGCTTGCGCGATTACCACTCGACTTTGTGGATGCGGCAACTGGCGGGCGACCGCCGCGACCCGCGCATCAGTCCCGTAAACGAAGACGAACTGACGCGCAACGCGGTTGAGTTCTTGAGCGCCATCCGGTGCTTCCTGCACTATAGCAATGCGCGAAATGACAATACGCTGACGTATGAATTGCAGGCGGGTGCCGCGGAAAGGTCGCTGGGGATTGACGACAACCTCCGGCGGAACGCTGCGGAATGGATGCGGTTGTATTTCCGGCACGCTCGCACGCTGAACCGTCAATTGCTGCGCTACATGGAGCAACGTCCGCCAGCCACAATTTCGTTGCGCCAGCGACTGATGAACGCCACGCTTGGAGGCCGAGCGGAAGCCACGAATGGCAAGCCGTTCATGGTGCGCGATGGTTTGTTGGAATTAACAAATGAACAGGCCTACGCGGATCGCACCGCCACCTATGCCCTGTTGACCGAAGCTTCGCGAACGGGCGTTCAAGTAAGCCGCGAAGCCGAGCGCAGCATCGCGTACATCATGACGCATCCGGAACTGCCGCAGCGGAATTCGCGGGTGGCGTGGCCGGTGCTGAGCGAGATACTCGGTGCAGATTTCCCAGGGATGGCGTTGCGGCCGATGCACCGGCTGGGATTGCTAATCGAAGTGCTGCCGGAGTTCCGGAGCATTGATTCGTTGGTGGTGCGCGATTTCTATCACCGCTATACGGTGGACGAACATTCTTTGCGCACGATCGAGCACCTGCAGGAACTGGCGGAGCCGCCGGATTCGCGTGGCTTCCATTTCACCCAACTGTGGCGCACGGTCGAGCGCCGCGACCTGCTAATTCTCTCCCTTCTTCTACATGACATCGGCAAAGGCATGCCGGTGGAGAATCACGTTGCGGGAAGCCTGCAAGCGCTGGAAACAGTAGCCGACCGGCTGAAGCTTGAGCCTGAAGAGAAGGCGGAAGTCCATTTTTTGATCGAGCACCATCTGGATATGTCCGCGACGGTGCAGCGGCGCGATATCTTTGATCCCGCGACGGTTTCGGCCTTTGCGACGAATGTAGTGACGCATGAACGATTGCAGCGTCTGTGCCTTTTGACCTACGCGGACATCCACGCTGTGAACCCGGAAGCGCTGACGCCGTGGAAAGCCGAGATGCTCTGGCGACTGTTCGTCTCCACGTCGAATTATTTCAGTCGGACTCTGGATCGCGACCGCCTGCACGCCTCAGACGAGGCAATCTTGCTCGAGCAGGTTCGACAGCTGGCCGTAGGGGCATCAAAGATGGAGCTTGAGAGGTTCCTGGATGGATTTCCGCGGCGGTACCTCGCCGTGCACTCACCGGCGGAAATTGCCAGTCACTTCTCTCTGTATCGAAAGCTGGGCGCGGAACCCGTTCAAACGGACGTCAGGGCGACCCACCACGCGTATACGCTGACACTGCTCTCAGCGGATCGGCCCGCGCTATTTGCGACGATTGCGGGGGTGCTGGCGGCGTGGGGCATGAACATCGTCAAGGCCGATGCGTTTGCAAACGCGGCCGGAGTGGTGCTGGACACATTTCATTTCGTGGATATGCACAGGACACTGGAGCTGAATCCCGGGGAAATCGGACGGTTCCAGCAGAGTATCGCGGACATCGTGAACGGAAAGCAAGCGCTGGAGCCACTATTGAAGGGCAGGTTGGCAGCAGCACTGGCGCGGCCGCCAAAGGTGGCGGTGCCAACGACGCTGAATTTCGACGATGCGTCGTCGGATCAGTGCACCCTTATGGAAATCGTGACGCAAGATCGGCCGGGTTTGCTGTATGGGATTGGCTCTGCGTTATCGCGGCTGGGCTGCAACATCGAGGTGGCGCTGATTGACACGGAAGGTCAGAAAGCCATTGATGTGTTTTACCTCACTGGGCAGGGAAAGAAACTTGTACCCCAGAAGCAAGATTTGCTGCGAGAAGTATTGAATGCGACGCTTTCCTGAGCGGCAAGTTCCCCTCAAGCGAAAGAAAAATCAGGACGAAACTCCGCTGGCCGTTGAAATCCCGGCAAGATGGTACGCAGCAGAGTTGCGTCCCTGCCCTTCACTTTGGCAGGGCAGCCATTTCTATTGCGGAGGATTTCCGGGCGTGTTCTTGGCGAAATTGAGCAAGGCTGCGATTCCCGTAAGTGGGCCGGAGTGCGCGAACTCCATAAATTGGATTTCGGAGGCGCGGAGTTTCAGTTCTTCCGCTAGGTTTATTAAGGACGCGCGATTCTGTGCCGTGTCGTTGCTGACAAACCATTTTGCCGGGAGCAAACTTCCGTCTTTGGCCGAGTCGGCGCTATCTCCAAGATAGAGCGTTCCCGCAGCTAGATAAGCCGCGCTACCGTCCGTGTGCCCCGGAATCAGGTATGCAGTCACCAGCACTTTGCCGAGTTGAAACGAGTCGCCGTTTTGCAAATACCGGCTCGCACGGATGCCCGAATCTCCTTTCCCAAACAAGAGCCCAATTGGGGCCCTCACTCTCGTTCGGCCCTCCAGGAGGGATTGCTCTGCAGCCATGGCAAAGATCCCTGCGTTCGGGAAAGCAGTGCAACCCGCGTAGTGATCCGGGTGTGCGTGGGTCAGCAGAATCGTTTTCACAGCTTCGCGGCCCAAGCCCATCTGCTTCAGAGCATTCAAAATAGCTCTCGCAGCGCGGTCATTCCCACAATCAACCATAATGACCTGGCCATCCGCGGAAGGGATGATTCCCACGGAGACCATGCCATCCTTCACTTGGAAAGCGCCTCCAGAAAGCGCTTGATGGTCCTTCAGGGGAATCGTTCGCGAAAAAGAATAGAAGATAAGCCCGAAGATCAGGGCAACGACGAGAAGAATCCCGATCAGGATATTTCGAATGATTTTCACGGACTGAGTCCTTTCGCAGGTAAGATCGGTGCTTGAAGATCGATCAGTAGAACAGACCTAAAGATTCCAGAAAAGGGGAAACCAAGTCCTGAATGTTCGCTCTGGAATTTGCTTGACCTGCCGGTCTTCCACTGCAACCTGGTTCGAGTGTCGAGTCTCAACGGAAGACTATCACCCAGCCCAGTGAAAGTCAGAGCAGAGTTCGTCCTCAAGTGATTTGGCTCGTCCCCAAATAATCGTGGGAATTCATTCAGTGGCTGGGACTGGCCTTTTCAGCACCCAGTCCAGTGTTGGAACGCACCAGAAGTTCGTTGAATTTATGCGTTGAGGATGGTTCGTGGCTAAGCAAGGTGCCGAGAATCGCGCCGAGAAAGCCTAGAGGAATACTCACAATGCCGGGATTCTCCAGCGGGAACCAGGCTTTTGCTTGAATCAGGTGGCGCGCCGTGCCGGTGACGGTTGGCGGATCAATGGCCATCAAGCTGGGGCTCACCAGAATAAGGCCAATCGAAGCAATGAGGCCAACTCCCAGGCCCGCAACCGCGCCAGCTGTGTTGAAGCGGCGCCAAAAAATGGAAAGGACGATGACCGGCAAATTGGCGGAAGCAGCCACCGCGAACGCCAGCGCCACCAGGAAAGCTACATTGGCGGTGGGGCCAAGCAGTATGGCGATAGTGATAGCAACAGCACCGACCACGAACGCGGAGAGGCGCGCGACGCGAACCTCCTCGCCGGGCTTGCGCTCAACACCGTTGTAAATCACGTTCGTCCAGAAGTCGTGCGCGAATGAGGTGGTGGCGCTGATGGTGAGTCCAGCGACGACCGCGAGGATGGTGGCAAACGCAATGGCACAAATGAAGGCAAAGAAGATGTCGCCCGCAAGAGCCTGCGCTAGAAGTGGGGCGCTCATGTTGGTGCCACCATGTGCGCCGATGAAGTCACGGCCAACGATGGTGGCGGCGCCGAACCCAAGGAAGGTCGTCATGATATAAAAACTGCCGATGAGTGCCATGGCCCAAACGACGCTGTGGCGCGCGGTCTTGGCATCGGGAACGGTGTAGAAGCGAACGAGGATGTGCGGGAGACCCGCAGTCCCGAAGATTAGCGCGAGACCCAAAGAAATTAGTTCGAGCGGGCCGTAAGGCGGTTTGTAGCGCAAGCCGGGTTGCAGGAAGTCCTTTACGACTTCTTGGCCTTTGTCGTGATACGTGACATGGCCAATGGCGTCAAAAAAGGCAGCGAAGCTGAAATGAAAGTGCGACATCACGAGGATGCTGAGAAGGACAGTGCCGGCCATGAGCAGGATGGCCTTGATGATTTGCACCCAAGTGGTGGCCAGCATGCCGCCGAAGACGACGTAGACGATCATAAGGATGCCGACGCCGATGACTGCGGTCGTGTAGGAGATGCCGGAACCCTTGAGTAAGAGAGCGACGAGTGCGCCGGCGCCTACCATTTGGGCAATCATGTAAAACGTACTGACGGTGAGGGTACTGAGAGCAGCCATCGCGCGCACAGGGCGCGGTTTCAAGCGGTAAGCGAGAACGTCCGCCATGGTGTACTTGCCAGCATTGCGCAGGGGCTCCGCGATTACCAACAGCACGGTGAGATATGCGACGAGCCAGCCCACCGAAAACATGAAACCGTCGTAGCCCTGGAAGGCGATGATCCCCGCGATGCCCAGGAAAGAGGCCGCGCTCATGTAGTCGCCGGCAACGGCGACGCCATTCTGCCAACTCCGAATCTGGCGGCCGGCCGCGAAATAGGCGCTGGACCCGGAAGAACGTTTGGAGGCCCAATAAGTTATTGCCAGAGTAATGCCGATGAAAATCAGGAACATGATCAAGGGAACAGACATGACCTATTTGCCCCCTTTGGCGTTTTCGTGGGTCAGCGCTTTTTCGACGATGTCCTTGGATATTTCATCGAAGTTGTCGCTCGCGCGGACATAGAGGCCGGCAATGGTCCAGGCCATGAAGAACTGCGAAAGCGCGAACAGATAGGCCAAATTGACGTTGCCCCAGACTTTGATGGACATGAATTGCGGCGCGTAGCCCACCAGGAGTGGCAACAAAAAGTAATAAATCAGAAAGAAAACAAATGCGGGAACAATAAAGATCTTTTTGGCGGCCATGAGGTGCCTGAACTCTGGACTGGCCGCTACACGATCCCACATGGTTTGAGCGTTCTGGTCAGGTTGTGTTGCGTCTGGCATCGTTACCCCCGTCAGGAGCTTCGCAAGT
>CAYOOS010000044.1:0-16590 GCA_964405585.1 uncultured Acidobacteriaceae bacterium
GCGACGGTTTGCCCCAGCGGGAGCACTGGATGGCTTACGTAATAAAACGCGCCCAGAAGACCTTCCTCTTCTGAATCGAACAATAGGAAAACGACGCTGCGTTTTGGTTTCACTTTACCGAGAGCGTAGGCGCGCGCAACTTCCAGCACACCAGCCACCCCCGAAGCATTGTCGTCAGCTCCGCGATAGATTCGGCCCTGGACGACTCCGACATGGTCGTAATGCGCGGACACGATCACATATTCTTTCTTGAGCGCCGGATCACTTCCCTCCAGCATCGCGATGACGTTCCGCCCATGCACTACTTGGCGCTCTTTCAGCTCTTTCCTGATGGTGACCGTGACCCCGGGAACTACAAACGATTGCGGTCTGAAGCTCGCGTCGATCGCCCTCTGCAAACTGGCGACCGTCTTGCCTGAAGTCGCCAGCAATTCGTCGGCTACATCCTCGTTGATATCGTCAATGGGAAAATCAAGCGTCCTTCCGGCTAACGCATACAATGGTGTCGTCATATCCCAATCGTGAGGGCCACTGGGCTTATCGGGAGGCCGATGGGGATTGCTTTCGCGGATCACAAGCACTCCTGCGGCGCCCGCCTTCCTGAGGACCTCGAACTTGGAATCTCCGTAGGCGTGCAGCGTGTTCCATTTGCCCTTGAACTTGGAATGCTCGTCGAATTCCTGCGGTTCATGACTCAAGATAAGGGCGATTTTCCCCTTCAGATCGATTCCAGAAAGATCGTTGTAGCCGTATTCCGGAGCGCCAATGCCGTAGCCGAGGAAGACGACTGGAGCGGTCGCGATTGTCGAGGTATTGCTCGAGAAGTCCGGATCGAAATCATGATTGATCTGGTATGTTTTTTCGATCCCCGTGAATTGCGCCGTCAGGGAAATGGCCGCATCATCCTGCACCGCTTTGACTAGGTCGTAAGTCTGGAAATACGTGTCGTTGTCGCCCAAAGGCTTCAGCCCCAGCCGCAAAAACTCAGAGGCGGCATAGTTAGCGGCGATGCGTGCTTCGTTGCTTGCCGTCTTACGGCCGGCCATCTCGTCCGCCGCGAGAAAAAAGATATCAGCTTTCAGGTGGTTTGCACGGATCAGCTCCACGGGTTGCTGCGCAAACAGGCCCACGGGGAATAGCAGAAGCAGAATTCGCAGTTTCTTCATCGCTCTCTCGGATTTGTTCGGCGCGCGTGCAGAGATTAACTTCCGTCAGACTCTGTTGAGTATAACCCACAAAGTGAGCAACAAATTTTGAGAGCTTGGTATTCCTTGTGAAATCCCGGTCGTGGCCTCCCGGTACAACTTGGAGCGAAGCGAGAAGCTTAACTCTGCGTCGCAGTTTGCTCCTTTGCCGTATTACACCGCGGACCAGTTCGTGCAGTTACTTTTCCGTGGCCGTATGACAGAATCGCGCAAGCCGCGCGAACGTTCAACGTCACTGCACGTCGGAAACTTTGCCTTTCAAGAAGGTGACCTTCATATCCTTATAGATGTAAATCTGCTTGGCGCCGAGGTTTACGATTTTCTCTGGCTGGCCGAGGAGCGCGGTTACTTCGTCAGTCGTCTGGCCCAGTGCGATAGTTGTGGGCGGTTGCGGCGGCGCGGCTGGCTGAGCCGGAGCAGCTTGTTGTGCCGGTGCGTCCTGCGCCTGCGCATTCTGGCCCTGCGCATCCTGCGATTGCGCTTGCTGCTGATTGTTGTCGTCCGCTTGGATTTCCAGTACCTGATTGATGACGTCGGAAAGCTGGCCGCCATCAGCGCCGTTCAAATAGCCCGCCGGAAACTCAAACACCACCTGGGCCCTGCGGCTGGAGGCATCCTTTACATCATTACAGGTGTCGCATTCGATGATCGTCAGCGTAACTTTGGAGTCCTTTTGATTTACATCGATCTTGGAGGCATACACTTTCTCCCCTACGGTCAGGAATTTCGTGTCCGTCGATGCCGCACCTGTCGGGTCCTTCACGCCCTTCCATGACAGTAGTTTATTGACTCCCTTCATGGCCGTGTTGTTGGCAGTTTTGATCTGGCCGTCCTTCACGTAGCTCGGAACGATCACGGCGTTTCCCGATGGGGAACTCAAGATCCCGCCCTTCTTTATCACCAACACGGTGCCGGTCTCGATCACGGCAAGCCCGTTGGAGTCCGTGCCTAGCTTGGCCAGTTTGTATTTGGCCGTCAGTTGACCTTGCAACGAATCGGCCCCGGCATCCTGCGCTTGGGCCGTCACCCATGGAAACATTGCCGCGAAAATCACCGTCACAATCAGGATTGCCCGCCGTACTTTGCGTGTCATTGAAAGCTCCTCTTCTTAATCACTTGCATTCGCTGCCCCGCGAAATGGGTGCCCGTAAACTACTTCGGCCGGCCGGGAGAGCACCAGGAATATAACGCTGATGCTCCTGCCCGGACGACCGGTTTCCGTTCTCCGTGATGCGCTCGTCAGTCGTCGCTGCTCGGACTGGTTGCCGAGGCTTGTTGCACATCGCTCTCGGCTTGCGTCGCTTCGTCCTGCTGTGCTTTCAGGTCCGCCTCAACCGTCAAGTCTGGTTGCGCCTGACCGTTCGGGTTGGGTTTGGAACCCGCCGGAGGACCCGATGGAATGCCATTCTTTCCTTGGTTTTCCGCGAGTTTACCCAGGCCTTCGCTGAGTTTAGCTCGGAAGTCGTTGTGCATGTCTTGCAGATCTGTGACGGCCACGGCAACCTGTGTGCCAGACGCACAGTCATTCTGCTGGCTGCTGGCCACGATCACCTTGACGCTCTGGTTGGCGTCCGGCGTGTCCTGTATGCGTGTAAGGATGTCGCCCGGGCTCAGGGAACATTCCGTTCCATCGGCCATCGGTTCACTGAGAACCGTGGAGACTAGGAAGGTACGCAATGACGGATCTAGCGCGGCAGGAACCTCATCGGGACCCTTCTGCCCGCCGTCCGCCGGAGGTGTGCTACTGACCGGAGCGGCGGGTTCCGGGGTGGCAGCCGCCGTCTTTTCCGCGGCGATTTGCGCGCGCACTTCCTCCGCGATCAACTGCTTCATCTCCGGCGTAATTGTGGCTTGGCCGCCAGCAGGTGCTGGTGGCGGTGCATCTGCGGCCGCGGCGTCCTGACTGGCCGCTGCGGCGGCGTTGGCATTGGCCTGCGCGCGAGCTTCGTACGCTGCCTGGAGATTGGCCGCCAACAGATAGTCCGTCAGCCACAAAGCCGGTGAAGCGTAAACCGGCGCTGGCGCAAAGTAGTAGCCATAATACCCATACCAGGGAGCAGCGCCCCAGCCCCAACCAAACGCTACCGGCGCGGCCCAAGGATTATAGGCCCAGCCGTAATACGCGGGACCGTAGTAGTACGGCGGAACGTAGCCGTAATAAGCGTATCCGTGGTAGTAGTAACCGCGATAGGCGTACGCATAGCGGTGGCCGCCATAGTAGTAGCTACGCCGCATGTAAGGATGGCCCCCGCGATAGTATCCGTGCTCGACAAAGCCTCGGCCGTGCCCATAACCGACGACCCGGACACCGGGGCGTGGATGGGAGTCGAAACGCCGCTCGCCATGCGCGCCATGATTGATGGTCATGCCACTCTTGGTATGAATAGTGCTGACATGGCCGTTGTGGTCAAAATTGGCGCGGTTACCACTTTTTGTTTCAACACTCGTCCTCTTGCCAGCCGCGTTGAAGTTGTGCGTGCTGCCATTTGCTCCAGCCTTGGAGGTGCCGCCAGCAGGGTGGTTGCCTGCCACCTTGGTCCCGCCAGTTGCCGCACCCCCCGTATGCGCCGCGTTGGTGGTACCGGTCTTGGCTCCGCCCGCCGTGGTGGTGTGCGTCGTCGTACCGGTATGAGTTGTCGTCCCTGCATGCGTCGTCGTGCCTGTCGTGCCCGTGTGTGTCGTAGTAGCCGTGTGCGTTGTCGTTCCCGTATGGGTCGTCGTGCCCGTCGTGCCGGTGTGCGTCGTCGTGGCTGCATGTGTTGTCGTGCCCGAGTGTGTCGTACTCCCTGTCGCAGGTTTGGCCGCGGGCTTGGGAGCACCTGCCGCGGGTTTGGCAGCAGGCGCCGCTGGCTTACTCGGCGCAGGGGAACTGTTTTTTTTCTGCGCCGCTGCGAAAGTCGGCACGGCAATCAGAAGCAGAGAAAGTAGCAAACCCCGTACTACCATGTTTCTTCCGTGGCTCCAGATCATTATCACCCTCCTCAGTCAATCCAACTTCCTTCATTCATTCTTCGTTTCAAAAACTAAAGTCTTTGCCCGCCAAATCCGCTATAACACCCAGGCCTGCGGGGAAGAATAGTGGCTCAGGGCCATGGTGCCATGCGAAAAATTTTCCGCGCTTGCAGACTTCATGGGGGTGCCATCCTACCCTAGTGAATTGGGTTTGTCTCCAAGGATTTGCAACAGGAACTTGAATTCTGCAGCCGTCCGAATTCCGCGCGTCCTCCCGTCGCATTTGAACGAGTGCGTGCAGACACACGCGCACTTCCCGCGTGTTCCACCCTGCAGTTCAGGCTCTTGCCACCACTCGTCCTTGGCTGATAGCATTTCGCCACGCTTTTCCCGGGTTGCCTTTCCTGTCCTGCGGTTGGGCTCCCCCCGGGAATGGGTGTACACTTCGCATTGCGCAAAAGCGCAGGGAAAACCGTCATGGCGGCCAAAAATTCTCGCTTGGCCCACGGAATTGACTCCGGGCAGACGGATTTACCCCCTGTGAGCAGGCGCGCGCTAGATCAATTGTTTAGCGTCACTTACGAGGAACTCCGCCGCCTTGCTTCCAGTGTCCGCCGTGGCGATCCCGGTGCCACTATCAACCCAACTGCCCTGGTGAATGAAGCTTGGTTGAAACTTGCGAAATCTCCTGAGATTGGCGCCAGTTCGCAATTGCACTTCAAACGCATCGCGGCTCGCGCCATGCGCCAGATCCTGGTCGAGGCTGCTCGCCACCGCACGGCAGACAAACGCGGCGGCGGAGTGGATGTTACCGTCACCTTTGAAGAGTCTCTTCAAAAAAAACCCTCCGGCGGCAAGGAACTCCTGGCGCTGAACACCGCACTCGACGAACTCGCACGGATGAATCCTCGACAAGCCGTGATGGTCGAAAGCCGTTTCTTCGGTGGACTGGACATCCCGGAGACAGCCGAACTCCTCAAAGTTTCCGAGGCCACCATTCAACGCGATTGGCGCACTGCTAAGGCTTGGCTGGCTCATGAACTTCGCCAGGCCTAACCTCTGATTCTCGCGTGGCGATTGGGGCGGGTTTTTCATTCCGCTGGCGGGAGAGTGATGATGGACAGCATTCGCTGGCAAAAGGTCCAAACTCTCTTTCATAAAGCTGTGGTCTTACCGGAAAACCAGCAACGCGCTTTTCTGGAAACTCAGTGCGCCGATGATCCGGCGCTTGTCAGCGAAGTTCTCATCCTCCTCCAGGAAGACGCCCGCGGCGATTCACTGCTCGAGGGCGATGTCGCTCAGGTTGCCCACCAGATTTTCAGCGAACCTGCCTCACCTTCACACCCGTTCAATGAGTATGGCCCCTACCGCATCATAAAGGCTCTAGGTGAAGGCGGGATGGGCATGGTGTACTTGGCGGAACGCGCCGACTTGGGAAGTCAAGTCGCAGTCAAAGTTTTGCGTGACGCGTGGCTTTCGCCGGCGCGCCGTGAACGATTCATCATCGAGCAGTGCACCCTCGCGCAACTGAATCATCCCTCCATCGCGCGCTTGTACGACGCGGACACTTTTCCTGACGGCACGCCCTTCTTCGCCATGGAGTACGTGGAGGGCGACTCGTTGACAGAGTATTGCAGAAAGCATAATTGCGGCGTTGCGGAGCGCCTGCGCCTGTTCCGCGCCGTTTGCGAAGCGGTGTTGTACGCACATCGTCACACAGTAATCCACCGCGACCTGAAACCCTCCAATATTCTGGTGAAGAGTGACGGAACCATCCGCCTCATCGATTTCGGCATCGCCAGACATTTGGAGAGTCTCGGCGAAACCATTGACCAGACCATGACCGCATTCCGTTTAATGACCCCCGCCTACGCCGCACCTGAACAGATTCGTGGCGAATCAGTGGGAATACAAACCGATGTCTATTCCCTTGGAGTTGTCCTTTACGAATTGCTGGCAGGTCGCCTGCCCTTTGATTTGTCGAATCGCACGCCAGCACAAGCGGAAAAGATTTTGACCGAAGGGGAAGCGGACAAGCCTTCGAGTATCGCTGAGAAAATGGCTGCCTCCTCCGAACAGGCTGGAAGGGCTGTGTCCGCACGCCAGGGGGCTTGGGCTGACTTGGATGTGCTCTGCCTCACCGCCATGCACAAAGATATCCAACAGCGCTATCAATCGGTCGAGGCGCTCGTCAGAGACATTGACCATTTTCTGAAGGGCGAGCCCTTGGAGGCGCGCCCAGATACAGCGGGCTACCGGCTAAGAAAGTTTGCGACGCGACATTGGCAGGGCTTGGCCACCGCAGCGGCTGTATTCGCCGTGGTTGCCGGGCTGGTGGTCTTCTTCACCGTGCGCCTGGCCATCGCGCGCAATGCGGCGCTTGCCGAAGCTGCCCGCACACAGCGCATTCAGAAATTCATGACTAATTTGTTTCAAGGCGGCGATGCCGATGCCGGACCTGCAGACAACCTGCGCGTGGTCACACTCCTGGATCGCGGTGTGCAAGAGGCGCACTCACTCAATGCGGAGCCTGAAGTTCAAGCGGAGCTGTATCAAACACTCGGCACGCTCTACGAAAATCTCGGCAAACTCGATCAAGCAGATTCCTTGCTCAATTCCGCCCTCGCCCAGCGCAGAGCGCTTTTTGGGCCCGATCATCCGCAAGTCGCGGAGAGTCTGGTGGCTCTCGGACTTCTGCGGGACGACCAGGCTCAATTGCCAGAGGCCGAACGCCTCGTGCGGGAAGGCTTGGCCATGACCCGTCGTCACTTTCCGCCAAATCACCCCGCCGTTACGAGAGCGACCGTTGCCCTCGGAAAAGTCTTGGACGATCGCGGCTCCTATGACGCCGCTATTCAAATCCTTGACGAAGCCGTCCGCGCGCAATCCGCAAAGGGGCCCCCGACTTCCGAACTTGCCGCGAATCTCTACGAATTGGCGAACGCGCACTTCTACGCCGGCCACTACGAAATATCCGAGTCTCTCAACGAACGGCTGCTTCCGATTTACAGTCAGATCTACGGCGAACGTCACCCGCGCGTCGCCGATGTCCTGACAAACCTGGGCGCGATCAAAAACGATTTGGGCCACTATCCGGAGGCTGAACATTTTGAGCGGCAGGCGTTGGACATCGTTCAAACCTGGTATGGGAAAGACAGTCCGGAGACGGCTACGGATCTGACCATACTTGCCAGGACTCTGGTCTATGAAAAGCGCTTCGACGAAGCCGTTGACCTGCTGCAGCAATCCCTCTCCGTCAAGGAACGCGTCTTCGGGAAAATGCATCCGAGCGTGGCGTCCTCCCTCAACGATCTAGGCAATGCGGCGAGCATGCAAGGAAAGTACGATCTGGCGGAGTCCTACTTCCAGCGCATGGTAGAGATTTATCGTGCTGCTTACGGGGAGCACCATTATCTGCTCGCCACCGCCCTCTCCAACCTGGCCACCGTCTACACCGGCCGCCACGAGTGGGCCCGCGCGGAAGCCATCTACCGTCAGGCGATCCCCATCTATATCGAATCGCAGTCGGCCACGCACATCAACACTGGCATCGCTCGCATTAAATTGGGCCGGGCTCTTTTGCGGCAGCAGCGCTACGCGGAAGCAGTGGTCGAGACTCGCGCTGGCTATGACATTCTGGTTCCCCAGATGGATCCAAAAGTGAGCTGGCTCATGAATGCGCGCAAAGATCTCGTCGAAGAGTACGACGCTTTGAAACAGCCGGAGCAGGCTGCAAAATTTCGTGCAGAGATCACCACGACGCAGGCCAAGCCACCGGAAGTTTCCGCCAAGAATTGACGCTTTCGCCAGTTTCCTGCCTGATTTGGCTCACAACATCCGGCCACTGTTGTTTGCATCCGTGGGTGAGCCCAATCCCGTACCTTTCTTTCACGCGCAAAGCAGGAGAGCTTGCTAAAGAATCCCCTGTTGGGCATTCAACCTGACTCCAGCGCGACTTCCCTATCGTTGTTTGGAACTCGACACCTGAGAGCTCGCGGTCCACACTGTAGAGTTCCCAATGTGTTTCGATGAAATCCGGGGAGCACACTCTTCTCACGGATGGCAGCAGGGAGTGCACTGGCGTCCAAAGATAAGCGAAACCTCGGCTGGAACGGCAAACGGAGGGCAACTCGATTCACGTCATGAAAAAATCACATTTTCTATTCGTTCTTTTTGCGATCCTGGCAGTCTGTAATGGTTCGGCCGCTGAATCTTCCGACCCCGGCACGAAGCTGAAACTCATTCCGGTTCCGCGCGAGGTGAAGCTGGGGGCGGGTAATTACCTGATTGGACCCGGCTCCGTCATCCTTCTCGATCCCCTTTCCTCCAAGGAGGACCGCACAGCCGCCGATACACTCGCAGAAGAGATCGCTGACCGCGCTGGGATCGTAGTGCCAATCAAGATTGCCCGTCGTGGAGAACCCGGAGCCTACGCAATTGCTTTGCGCCGCTTGGGTGATCCGGAAGTGGTCAAGGAAATGAACGCTCATGGATTGCAAGCGGACAAGGCTTTTGATCCGCAAGGTTATCTTCTATTCGCGGATAAATCGGGAATTTTGATTGCGGCAAACGGCGCTCCTGGCGTGTTTTACGGTGCGCAGACTCTTCGGCAACTACTCAGGCCTGCCGCCAAGGGCCTGGTATGTCCACAAATCGCCATTAAAGACTGGCCGGCGATGCAATGGCGGGGCATCCAGGATGACATCAGTCGCGGGCCGATTCCCACGCTCGCCTACATGGAGAAACAGATTCGCACCATCGCTGCTTACAAATTGAATCTCTTCGCTCTGTACATGGAACATGTCTTTGATTACGAGAGCCAGCCGCTGATCGCCCCCAAAGAAGCGGCCATTACTCCTGCGGAATTGAAAGAACTCGTTGCCTACGCCCAGAAATATCAGGTGACCTTGCTGCCAGAACAACAGGCCTTCGGGCACCTCCATAACGTTTTGAAGTACGAAGTCTATTCCGAGGAGGCGGAAAATCCGCACGGCCAGGCGCTGACGCCTGTGAGCGACACCAGCTATCAATTAATTGCCAGCATGTACGCGGAGCTTGCGCCGTTGTCGCCAGGACCTTTCCTCCATATCGGCACCGATGAAGTGTATGAACTTGGAAAAGGTCGCAGCAAAGCCCGGACGGACGCCGTCGGTATCGGCACGGTATATGAACAGCATCTGCAGCGAGTGCACGACGTGTTGCAGCCCTATCATAAGCGGCTGATTTTCTGGGGCGACATCGCCAACGACTATCCCGAGCAACTTCAGAAATTGCCGAAGGATATGATCGGTATGCCATGGGACTATGAGCCACGCGATTCTTATGCAAACCTCTTGGAGCCCTTCAAACACGCGGGCCTCGATACCTTTGTGGCCCCTGGTGCGGAGAACTGGGACCGCATCTGGCCCAATCTTGAAGAATCCTTTCTGAACGTCCGCAACTTTGTCAGAGACGGCCAGAAATATGGCTCCTTGGGATTTCTCAACACTACGTGGAATGACGATGGCGAAGCCATGGTGGACATGTGCTGGCCTGCTTTTTTGTTCGGAGCCGCCGCTGGATGGCAGCCAGGCGAAATTTCCATCAATGATTTTAAGAACAGTTACGATTGGGCTTTCTACCGAAATCCGGACACGACATTTCGCGACGCCATCGATCATCTCGATGAGGCCCACTCCCTACTGAAGAGCGTCGGCCTCGAGGACGCCCGGAATGAGCTGTTCTGGGCCAATCCTTTCACTCCGGCTGGCGCTGCGCAATTACAGAAGGCTGCCCCTGTCGCCCACGAACTTCGCCTGTCCGCGGAACACGCTTTGGCCGTTCTTTATCGCAGCCGCAATCTCGCTCGCGCGAACGCGGATTCACTTGATTCCCTGATTTTTGCGGCCGCGCGTTTGGATGCCCTTGGCATGAAAATCCAGTTCAGTGCCGACGTGAATCGGCTTTATTGGGATTCCTTCAACAATCAGACCAATGAAGAAAAAGTCCAAAATAATTTCGATGAGATCACCGGAGGCAACGCACGCCTGGACGATCTGCGTGACTCCACTACTCAGTTGCGCGCCATGGAAGAAGCAGAGTGGGCCAGACAATACGCACCTTACTGGCACAATAACATCCTCCTTCGCTATGACCGTTTGGCCGGCATTTTGGAAGCTCAGATCGCGGCCGTTCGCGACGCCGAAGCACAATACCGCGTGGACAAAAAGCTTCCGCCCCCGGAGCAATTGGGTTTCTTCCTCAAACCCTGATTCTCAGACCGGTTTCTGTTTGAATCTGCCCTGTGGAGTTCCCAGCAAACTCTTACCTACTGGGGTGAGTTTGGGTTCAGTGCTTCTTGTGTGCGGAAAGTCATCCTTGCGTACTCCCGACCGAAGCAACGGCGAGAGTCCACTTTATCCTGGCCCAGCCTCATGGACATTACTCTCAACTGAACCGTAAACTCAACACTGCTGCGCCGGCCGGCCGTGAATTCGTCGACTGACTTCGCAAAACCGGAAAGCTCGCTGACCTCGGCGATGGTACGAACAAAAGAAAAGCGCAGGTCTACACTCATTCACAAGCGAAGCTGGAGGCGTTAGTTTCCGCTGCCAGCATGTTTAGAGTCGAAGTAGCGATTCTTGGCGATTCTTTGGTAAGCTTGCGTCCGATCATTTGCACGCGCGAATGCGATATCTCGAAGCATGAAATCTAGGCAGCCGCGCAAGGATGACATTCGATGAAGTCCGATGCGATCACCACACCCGTGGCAGCGGGTGGTGTACGTGCTCTCGCGCAGGCCGTTGCTGCGCCGCTCACCCGTGCCGCAATCTTTCTGGTCGTGACACTAAACCCAGGCCCGGAGAATCGCGAGATCGTTCGCTCGTTCTGTGGAGATCTCGCCGCATTGTTTCGAGCGGTCGAATTTCGGGACCTTGAGGGGGGGCTCTCTTGCGTGATGGGGTTTGGTTCCGAAGCGTGGGACAGACTCTTTGGGCCGCCTCGTCCCGCGGAATTGCATGTCTTTAATGAGATTCGCGCGGGGGAACGCCATGCGGTCTCGACGCCGGGCGATGTACTGTTCCACATCCGGGCAAAGCGCGTGGACCTTTGCTTCGAGCTGGCGACGCAGATTATGGCGCGTATTGGCAGCGCCGTTTCGCCAGTCGACGAGGTGCACGGATTCCGGTATTTCGATGATCGGGACCTCCTGGGGTTTGTCGATGGCACGGAGAATCCGAGAGGCCAGGAAGCGGTTGACGCCGTGCTCGTGGGAGAAGAGGACGCTGCATTCTCTGGTGGTAGCTACGTCATCGTCCAGAAATACCTTCATGATCTTCGCGCGTGGGATGCGCTGTCCACGGAGGCACAGGAGCGAATCATCGGCCGCAAGAAATTGTCGGATATCGAACTGGACGATTCCGTCAAACCAACCTCAGCGCATAGCGCACTCACCACGATCGTTGAGGACGGGAAAGAGATCAAGATTCTACGCGACAACATGCCCTTCGGCCGCGCGGGGGACGGCGAATTCGGCACTTATTTCATCGGCTACAGCCGTTCACCACGTACCATCGAGCAAATGATCGAGAATATGTTCATTGGGAGGCCGGCGGGCAACTATGACCGGCTTCTCGATTTCAGCCGCGCGGTCACCGGAAATTTGTTCTTCGTACCATCCGCGACGTTTCTGGAAACCGTGGGCGAGGACCAATCTGCGGCTAGTTCACCTTCCGCCGCACCGACCGTGGTCGAACCCTCTCCCTCCCAGCCAAGGGAGAACGATGGCTCGCTAGGCATTGGATCACTGAAAGGAGAAAGTTCCCATGAATAATCTGCATCGCGAGCTGGCCCCCATTTCCGATGCTGCCTGGGCGCAAATCGAAGAGGAAACAATTCGCACGCTCAAGCGCTACCTCGCCGGGCGTCGCGTCGTCGATGTGCAGGGGCCGGGAGGTGTGAGCCTCTCCGCCATCGGCACAGGGCACCTGCAAAAGATCGCGGCGCCAAGCGATGGCATCGTTGCCAGACAGCGGGAGGTGAAGTCGCTGGTCGAGTTGCGCGTGCCATTCGAACTGGACCGCCAATCGATCGACGACGTCGATCGTGGCGCGAACGACGCCGACTGGCAGCCGGCAAAGGACGCTGCGCGCAAGATTGCCTTTGCCGAGGATGGGGCGGTGTTTGACGGCTACGCCGCGGCCGGCATCGAGGGCATTCGGAAAGGCACCAGCAATCCGACCTTGACGCTCCCTGCGGATGTCCGAGAGTACCCGCAAGCCATTGCCCAGGCACTGAGCCGGCTGCGGCTTGTCGGCGTCAATGGCCCGTACTCGGTATTACTGGGCGCCGGCGCTTACACTGCACTCGCCGAAACCAGCGATCACGGATACCCTGTGCTGGAGCACGTCAAGCGCCTTGTCGAAGATCAAATTATTTGGGCACCCGCAATTGAGGGCGCCTTCGTACTGACCACTCGCGGCGGAGACTTCGCCCTGCACATCGGCCAAGATGTCTCCATCGGCTATTCCAACCACACCGACACCGCTGTGCACCTATACCTTCAGGAGACTTTTACTTTCCTGCTTCTCACCGCCGAGGCGGCTGTGGCACTCGTCCCGCCCGCAAAGGCGAAGAAGTAGATTTCGATCCCAGCTCCTGCGTGATTCGAATTGTGCTAATGCACCCGTACGCGAGAGTGAAACCGCAGGCCTCGGAAATTTCCAGACTATTACACTGCAGCGAATGGAACCCATCGGATCTATCGCCTATTCCAAATCCAATCGCCTGAGGATTGCGCATCCTTATTATTTCACTCCAGCGATTCTTGATGGTGGCGTATCGATAAGCGTGGCACCGGACCGTTCGCCCCGAATACGATAGAGGAGAAATCCCACCACAACTACATTGATCAGCAGCAGCAAAACTCTTATCGCAGTTGGATGGCGATAGATTTCGTACACTTCAACCGGGACGAGCGAGCTCGTAATGGTCACGGTGAACCACTCGGCCCAGCGTTTCACGAGCCAGAGACCGATTCCCTCTGTCAGGAACAGTGCCGCATAAATAAAGCTGCCGAGCTCGAGATCCTTGATCTTATTTGGAGTAAGTGAAGCCGCTTCCAGAATGAAGCGACCTGCGTACCGGCTGCCCGGACCCAATCCCAGCTTTGCGATGCATTCCTCCAGGACGCTCGTAACGTCCGCATGGAGCAGCTTCAATGCGCCCAAGCCAACCGCGATTAGAAGAACCGCTTTTAGCAGTTTGAATAAGGCAATCAGCCGGATCAGTCTGGGATCAGCGGGATTCATGCGACGGTTTCATCATATTCGATTCCGACTCTTGGGTCCGTTGTGGCGGCGAGGTTGACTCATCTAAGCGTCGCATGCAATCGCGCATCAACTCTATCTCCCAGATGGGACGCTGCGGGTTCTTCGGGTGGGTTCTATCGCTTGGAATCCTCGCAGCCAGGTGAAGGAATACGGCGGCCGAATGTTTATAGGCGGGGACGGGCTCGCGAAATGCCACATTTCCCAAATATTGCAACGAATCCGACAACGCAAAATATTGGGGGTCGGCCGTTTCCCAAAGTCGGTCTCGCTCCGCGAACTTTTCAGGAGCAAAGGTCGCAAGTCCCAGCAGATAATCAGACCCGTATTCGATCATATTGATGCCCAGATCGTTGCCCGAATAAACATGAAAGTCTGGCCGCTGGACGTCGCGCAGCGCCAGGCGCTCTAGCTCGACGAGACGATTTAGCGAGGAGTGTTTGATACCCAGAATTTCCGGAATCTCCATCAAGCCGAGAATCGTATCGGTGTCAAAAATCTCTCCATTAGGAGCAAACATCTGCCCCAGCTCGAACGCCAAAACGCCCGGATACCCTCGGCACGTTTCGCGATAAATTTCGACTTTTTCCTTCGCGGGCCTGCCCTGAAGCTGGCTGGTCTGAAACAGGATCGGCGTGCCGCCAAATCCGACGATGGCGTCCATCTGCTTACGATACAGTTCAGCGATCCGGCCAGTCTGTCCCTCGATAAAAGCGCCCGCCACGAATGGTAAATCTTTTCCCAGGGCTTCTCGGGTCCATTGCAAGACCTTCCTTTTCTCCGCGTCGGATAAAAGGCTTACGTAACCCGTGTCCATGTTCACTGCATTTTCTAATCCAGCCCGATGCGTCGCTAACAGGTGCTTCTGAAACGCATCGACGGCCACGCGACCGTCGCTCTCGAACGGAAGCAGGGCAGCCGCAATGCCATGCACTTTGCGATGCTTCCGCGGCCGATCGAAGGGGGACGCCAAATTCATGATCGCCTCGCTTTCGCTGATTTCAGCTTTTCGGCAAGATCGGATACCTTGTAAAACTCGTCGAGGGGATAGCAACCGGAAGGCAAGCCTTTGCGCGGCGCGGTTGTACAGTCGCTGAAAGTGCGGCAGACCAGCCGGTGTTGAATCGGGCGCCCTTCCGACGCATCGAGCAACAGTCCGGGATAGGACAAAACCATCCGCCCCAGCCCAATAAAATCCACCCATCCTTCGCGAAGGGCCGCTTGGGCAACATGGGGAAGGAAATCCTGAAGATAGCTGTACGCTGTTCCCACAATAATCAACCGAGGAAACTGGGATTTTAACAGTCGCACTGCCTCCATCTGCCGAACCACCCCGACGAGAGGATCCTCGGGTGGCTGATAGCCGTCAGATGGCGGATAGAATGCAGGCCGTTGAATATGCGGATTGTAGTAAGGGCTTCCGGCAGTGAGATTGACCAGCCGAATTTCCAGTTCCTCCAGGAGAGCCAGGAATTGTCTTGTCTCGCATAGATCCATTTCCGTGGGGCGAAGCGGGTTCACACCGAAACCCCAGCGATATGGAATCAGATGCGCAAATGGCTCGGGAATCCCAACTCCCATCTTTCCGGGTGAGGATGTCGCGGGATCCGGCCGGAACGGCACGGTATCAAACGCGGAGAGACGTACGGCAATCTGCAGTCCAGGCGCGATCGAGCGAATGCCTTCCACGACCTCGCGAAGGAAACGCGTGCGATTTTCAAAAGATTCCCCATAATTTCCGTGGCGTGTATGTGCACTAAGAAATTCGTGGCCAAGATATCCGTGGCAGTGTTTTATGTCCACGAAATCAAACCCCAAATCGCGAGCCGCGCGGGCTGCGCGGTGAAAGTCCTCAACGATGACGGCAATCTGCTCGTCAGTCAGCAGAGAAGAATCCTCAGACAGGCCGAGTTTGGCATCAAGGATGGGATGATGATAAAGAATCCTTGGCTCTGATCGATCGTGCGCGTTGGGACGGCAATAGCGGCCTGAGTGAGTGAGCTGCAATCCAATTAGCGGCGGTACATCGTGCCCGGTCGTCTCTCGATGGGACTGTAGCAAGGCGGCGCGCAGATTCGCCAAGCCCGCGAAAGTGTGCGGCGCAATCACAAGTTGATTCGGATTTGCCCTTCCTTCTTGTGATACCGCGACGGCCTCTCCTCCCCAAATGAGGCTCGCACCGCTTTTCCCGAATCGCTGCCAACGGCGCATAGTGTACTCGCTCGGGTTGCCGTCCGGGAGTGCATCCCAACCTTCCATGGGCTGGACGGCGATTCGATTGCCGAACTTGAATCCGCCTCGCTCCAATGGCCACCGCAGAGGAGACTCCGGCCCCGAGAGAAGTTCGCCATCGCAAGGAAGATTCAGGCTGAGCGAGTGCGCATGGTCTTTCAGTCGTTGAACGTCCTTGACTGCGCCAAGCCGCAGGATCGGAAAGGTGCTCACGCACGCACCGCCCGCTTGGGCAAGAACGCAACCACCGCTGACCCAAGCAAGGACATCGCTATCAGGAAAAGAAACCCTCGCGAATAGCTGCCGGTGACATCCCGGATATGCCCCACGGTCCAGGGAGCAACAGCTTCCGCAATTCCACCGGCGGTCAAGATGACTCCCAACAATCTTCCAAGCAATTGCGCATCGAAGAGCTCCGCGGTAATCAACGGGATGATCATATAATCACCGCCAAGCCCAATTCCAAACAGAATCGCAAAGGCATACATGAGTACGGGCGAGCCGCTCGCAAACAGAAATGGAATTGCGCCTGCAACAAGCAGGTAAATCAAAAGCATGACGTATTTCTTCGGGAACCGATCAGCCAGCCAGCCCATGAGCAAGCGGCCCGCCATGCTTGCGGCAAGTACCAGTGACAAGATCCGTGCCGCTTGCCCTTGGCCGTAGTGCGCATCGAGTGTTAGGAAAAGTTTAAGATTCTGCTGCGTTCCACTAACCGCCGCGATCGAGCACATACTCCCGACGATCAACAGATAAAAAGGTGCGCTTCTAAACGCATTGCTCCAGTGAGAAACCGGGGTTGCCCCGGCCCGGGTGTCCGAGGCGTGAGGCTCTTTCACGAAAAGTGCCAGCGGAAATGCAATCGCGATGACCAGAATTCCTAGGGATCGCAG
>CAYOOS010000045.1:0-16203 GCA_964405585.1 uncultured Acidobacteriaceae bacterium
GTGCATACAAATCTTCCAGTTTTTTCGGTGAATCCGCGACGGTGAGCGGGTCGCAGCGTCCACTCAGTATGGATTGTCGGGAGAAAAGCCCCAGCTAGTTCACAACGCGCGTGATTGCGATCCCGGCCTGGGCCAGCACGTGCGCCACCTGCGTCTCGCGCAATCGTGACGCGTCGTATTCGAACGACACTTGCTTGTTCTGATCGTCCACGCGGAATCGCCGCAATCCGTAGGTGTTTGCGAATTCTCCCAACCTGCTTAGTTGTTCCAGGCTCAGTGGTGCCTGCAATTCATAAGTGATTTCCACGAGTGTCATGCCTGCATTATACCAGCCTCTACCGGCAGCGCGCAGCGCCGCATCTAACCTCCGAATCCCGATCATAGTAAGCTATCGCGAAGAGGGTTCATGTCCAGTCCACAAATCCCCGGCTTGCCGATCCTTTCTCCCGCGCCGAAGGAGAAGGATCCCGTCTGCGGAATGATGGTGGACCCGCAAAAGCCCGCCGCCAAACACGACTACAAAGGCAAAACCTACTATTTCTGCTCCGCACGATGCGCGGAACGCTTCCAAAAAGAGCCGGAAAAATTCCTGGCAGCTCCAGGGAAAGCGGGGATGGACCACGCCATGGGCGCAGGGAATTCTGCATCCACAGCCGCTCCAGATTTACGCAAAGGTGTGCGTTACACCTGCCCGATGCATCCCGAAATCATTCAGATAGGTCCAGGCGCCTGCCCAAAGTGCGGCATGGCTCTGGAGCCTATGGATTTCGTTGCGGCTCCCGCTGGCGAAGAGCAACCCGATCCCGAATACGTTTCCATGCGCTTGCGCTTCTGGATGAGCGCCGCTCTTTCGCTTCCGCTGCTCATTCTCTCTATGTTCGGCGAAGCCCTGGGTTTGCATCTCGATCCGGCCGCAAGAAACGCCGTCGAACTTCTGCTTGCGTCACCCGTCGTTCTTTGGGGCGGCTGGCCTTTCTTCCAACGATTCTGGGCTTCACTGGTAAATCGCAGCCCCAACATGTTCACCTTGATCGGCCTGGGTACTGGCGCAGCCTACTTCTACAGTCTCGCCGCAACACTCTTTCCACAATTGTTTCCGGCATCGTTTCGCGGCATGCATGGCGGCGTGGATGTTTATTTTGAAGCCGCCGCCGTCATCACCACGCTGGTCCTGCTCGGCCAGGTCCTCGAATTGCGCGCTCGCCGCAGCACTGGTGACGCCATCCGCGGGCTCCTCCATCTTGCCCCGCAAACCGCGCATCTCGTTTCAGGTAGAACGGAGCAGGACGTTCCGCTGGAGCAAGTTCAGCATGGCGATCTGCTGCGCGTAAGACCGGGTGAGCGCATTCCCGTGGACGGCACCCTCCGCGAAGGCGCCAGCGCCGTTGACGAATCCATGGTTACCGGCGAGCCCCTGCCCGTCGAAAAAGCCGCAAACGATAAAGTCACCGGCGGCACGCTCAACACCAGCGGCAGCTTCATCATGCTGGCCGAACGCGTCGGCAGCGAAACGCTGCTCGCGCATATCGTCAAGCTGGTTAGCGAAGCCCAGCGCAGCCGTGCTCCCATGCAGCGCCTTGCAGACAAGGTCGCCGGAATCTTTGTACCCGCCGTTGTGGCCGCCGCGATAATTGCCTTTCTCGGCTGGGGTTTCTTCGGCCCGCAGCCGCGTTTCGCTCATGCGCTGATCGCAGCCGTCTCCGTGCTCATCATTGCCTGCCCCTGCGCGCTAGGCCTCGCCACGCCCATGTCCATTATGGTTGCCGTGGGGCGCGGCGCCTCTGCCGGAGTGCTTGTTCGCGATGCTCAAGCCCTTGAAGTTCTCGCCCGCGTTGACACTCTCGTACTGGACAAGACCGGCACGCTCACCGAAGGCCGGCCCAGCCTCGCAAACATCGCCATTTTTGACGGTGTGACGCTTAAGACCGATGCGCTGCTTTCCCTTGCAGCCAGCGTCGAACGCGCAAGCGAGCATCCCTTGGCACGTGCTATCGTCCGCGCCGCGGTAGAAAAAAAACTTCCCATCGCACCCGTCACAGCCTTCCAATCGACGTCGGGCGGCGGCGTCGAAGGGGTAATCCTCGGCAAGAAAGTTCTCGCCGGTACCGCCGCGTTCTTGAAAGCGCACGGTGTCATTGTCCCCGATTCCCCCGACGCATCCGTCCAGGCCGCGCCTTCTTCTGCGATCACGCCGGTATTCGTCGCTGTGGACGGCCGTGCCGCGGGAATGTTTTTTCTAACCGATCAAGTAAAATCCACGACAGCCGAAGCCCTGCAGCTTCTGCGCGCGGATGGCCTGCGCATCGTCATGCTTACTGGCGATCGAAAGGACTCGGCCCAGCGCATTGCCCAGCAGCTGGGTATCACCGACTTTGAAGCCGAAGTCCTGCCGCAAAGAAAAGAGCAAGCCATCCGCGAACTCCGCGCGCAAGGCCGAATCGTGGCCATGGCTGGCGATGGCATCAACGATGCTCCCGCTCTCGCCGCCGCCCACGTCGGCATCGCCATGGGTACTGGCACCGACGTAGCCATGGAAAACGCAGGCATCACTCTCGTCAAGGGAGACCTCCGCGGCATCATCCGCGCCCGGCACCTCTCCCGTGCCACCGTCCGCAATATCAAGCAGAATCTCGCCTTCGCCTTCCTTTACAATGCGCTGGGCATTCCCCTGGCCGGGGGAGTTTTCTACCCCGTCTTCCACTGGCTCCTCAGTCCCATGATTGCCAGCGCTGCTATGAGCTTCAGCTCAGTGTCCGTCATCACCAACGCCCTGCGCCTCCGCCGCACCCCGCTGTGACGCTCTATTCACAATTTCTTGCCTGACCGTTCGGTCTTTTCAGCGTCTTAAACAGGTAGGAATCGGAACTTTTCGGGCGCCGGCGCGTATATCTAAGCAGCAGCCTCGAGAACGTTACCCAAGGGGTCGGTTATGTCCAGCAATGGCAATGGAATAGGCAATGGAAAAGCAGCCAAGAAGCGCCGCCGCCGAATTATCTTTGTCTGCATCGCGGCTTTCATCGTTATCGGCGGAGGCTACGGCGTCTATGCCGCCCTGCGCCCCAGCCATGAAATTGATCCCTCCAAGCTTGCCGCCGTGGAACGTGGCGACTTGGCGCGCAGTGTCGTGGCCACCGGGAAGATTCAACCGCTCTCCAAAGTCGAAGTGAAGTCCAAAGCCAGCGGCATCGTCAAAAAGCTCTATGTGGATTATGGCGACCACGTCAAGCAGGGCGACATCCTCGCCGAACTCGATAAAGTTCAACTCGAAGCCAGCGTGCGTGCCTCTGAGGCCAACTATCAAGCGGCTCAAGCCGCTCGCGATTCCGCCACGGCGACTCTCGAACGTAATAAGGTTGACGCGGAAGGCCCCGATGTGCCTTACCTCAAACTCAGCATGGAACGCGCCGAAACGATGTACAAGGATGGCGTGATGTCCAAGAGCTTCGTCGAAGACGCCGAAAAGAATTATCAACTGGCCCTGAATAAGCAGGTCAGCGCGCAACGTAACCTGGCTGTTTCTCGCGCGGAGATCGCCAAGGCTGAAGCGCAGGTAGCCCAAGCCAAAGCCGCCCTCGAAAACGCCGAAGAAGATTTGCGCAATTCCACCATCATCAGCCCCATTGATGGTTTGGTGCTCTCGCGCGACGTCAATGTCGGCGATGCCGTAAGCTCTATCCTCGTCCTCGGTTCCCAGGCTACTCTGATCATGACTCTCGGCGACATCAGCGAAGTGTACGTCCAGGGCAAAGTGGACGAAGCCGACATCGGCAAGGTTTATCTGAATCAGCAAGCCCGCATTGTCGTGGAATCCTTCAAGGACAAGAAATTCACCGGCAAGGTGACGAAAATTTCCCCCATGGGCAAGGAAAAAGACAACGTCACCACGTTCGAAGTGCGCGTCTCCATCTCCAATCCCACCCTCGAACTCAAGGCCAATATGAGCGCCAACGCCGAAATCCTTCTCGAGGAAAAGAAAAACGTCCTGATGGTTCCCGAAGCTTCCCTCATCTACGACAAGGACCGCAGCGCCTCGGTCGAACTCCCCGAACCCAAAGCCGATAACGGGCGCAAGAAAGTCCCCGTGAAGCTGGGCATCTCCAACGGCGTGAAAACGGAAATCGTTTCCGGCCTGAATGAAAAACAGCAAGTCATCCTGCAATAGCAAGAGGCGGCCATGACGTTCCGGGATCTATTGCGCGACACCATCGCGACGCTCTGGGCGCATAAACGGCGCACGCTGTTGACCATGTTCGGCATCGCCTGGGGGATTATCTCCATCACCGTGATGGTAGCGGCGGGCGAAGGCCTCGGCCGCGGCATCCAGAAACAACAGGAAAACTTTGGCAAGGACGTAATGATTATTTTTTCCGGCCGCACCAGCATGCAGGCCGGAGGCGCGCGTTCCGGCCGAGTAGTTCACTGGATGGAGGATGACTACAAGGAAGTTGCCAAGGAATCGCCAGCCTGCAAGTACGTCATGCCCGAACTTGGCAACAACGTGAAAGTGCACAGCACCTTCAACAGCGGCGACATTGATACGGTAGGCTCCCTTCCTCCTTTCGCCATAATCCGCAGCGTTGACGTTGCGCAAGGGCGTTTCTATAACGACGAGGATAACGAAGAGGGCCGCCGCGTCGCCTTCCTCGGCAGTGATACCAGGAAGCAACTCTTCGCCGAACGCGAGGCCATCGGCCAAACCATCGAACTCAATGGCGTTCCCTACACCGTGATCGGCGTCATGAAGACCAAGGATCAGAACTCCAGCTACGATGGCGTGGATATCCGCAAGATCTTCATCCCTTTCAATTCCATGAAGCGCGATTTTCCAAATAAGCCGCCAGCGGTCGAGCACACCGTCGAGCGCATCCTCGCGGCGCCCTGGTCGCTTGAAACCCATCCCGATTGCGTGCGCCAGATTCGCCGTACTCTGGGGCGCTTGCATGATTTCGATCCACGCGACGAGGAAGCCGCTAGCATTTGGGACACCGTGAAGAACGCTCAGGCCAACCGCATGATTTTCGTGGGCATGGAAGTGTTCATGGGCGCCGTCGGTGTGGCTACGATTTTCCTGGGTGGGCTGGGTGTGATGAACGTCATGCTGGTCAGCGTGCGCGAGCGGACCCGCGAAATTGGTGTGCGCAAAGCACTTGGTGCCACGCGCGAATCGATCCTGCGCCAGTTTTTTCTGGAGACCGTCATTGTTGTGTTCATCAGCGGCGGCGCGGGGCTCGTCATATCCTACGGTTTCTGCGCGCTCGTCAATCTATTGCCCAAGATTCCGTATTTTGACGGCCTGGATGCCAGTTGGAAGCTCGCGGCGCTCACGATCAGCTTGCTGGGCGTAATCGCGGTCCTTTCCGCGCTCTATCCCGCGAATCAAGCCGCCTCCGTCGATCCCATCGAAGCCCTCCGCTTTGAGGCAGGTGGATGATGCTATTTGAAGTCTTCAAAGAAGCCTGGATCGCTCTCGGACGCAATCGCGTGCGTAGCATCCTCACCATGACGGGCATCGCTTGGGGAATTGTGGCTGTAACACTACTCCTCAGCTACGGCTCCGGTTTCCGCAGCGTCTTGATGTACACATTCGAGGTTTTTGGCAAGGGCGCCGTCATCTGCTGGCCGGGCACCACCAGCGAGCAAGCCGGAGGGGAACGCGCCGGCAAGGAAGTCCACTTCGAGCAGGAAGATGTGGATTGGGTGAAGGCGCAATCGCCGCTCATCAAGCGCGTCACCATGGAGACCGTGCGGTGGAAAGGGATTTCGCGAGAGGAACGCCTGAAGGAGACAGCCATCCGTGGCGTCTACCCCGAATACGGTGAGATGCGCAACGAGGTGCCTACCGAGGGCCGCTGGATTTCTCCCGACGACATAGCCGATCGCCGGCGCGTCGTGTTCATTGGCGCCCGCCTCAAGAAAAAACTTTTCAGTGGCACACCCGCTGTCGGCGAAACGGTGCGCATTGATGGCGTACGTTTCACCGTCATCGGCACCATGGACATGAAATTTTCCGATAGTTGTTATTTCAACTGTGACGATGAGTCCGCTTTCATTCCTTACACCGCTGCCGGGGACATGTGGGATGCGCGTTATGCCAGCGTGGTGGTTTTCGAGCCGGTTGCTCCGCAATTTGAAGCTCCAGCAATGCAACAATTCCGCAACGCCATCGCCAACCGTCAGCATTTTTCCCCAAGCGATAAGCGCGCCATCACCATGTTCGGCCGCCAGGAGTTCAAACCCATTTACGATGGCATCACGCTGGGAATCGAAGGGCTCCTCTTTATGATCGGCGCCATGACCCTGGGAATCGGCGGCGTCGGCGTGATGAACATCATGCTCGTTTCCGTGGATGAACGTGTTCGCGAGATCGGCTTGCGGCGCGCTCTCGGCGCCAGAAAAGCCCACATTCGCTGGCAGTTTCTACTGGAAGCGCTGGTGCTCACTCTTGCCGCCGGGGCCATCGGAATGTTTTTCTCCTGGTTGCTTACCTCCTCGATCGGCACCCTGCCGTTCCTCGGCCCTGCCTATGAGGACGATTCAGGCAAGGTGGACATCCATCTGCAGCTCTCCGTTATGACCATGGTCATGTCCAGCTTGATCCTCATCGTGGTCGGCGTGATCAGTGGCTGGGTCCCCGCCATGCAAGCGGCAAAACTCGATCCCGTAGAAGCCCTGCGCTACGAGTAGAAGGCTATCCTGATATCCGCCGTCGTCGAATTTGTGGCCTGCCAATCGCGCGTCTTCCCAAAAACTGTCATCCCGACCGAAGCGGCCCGATTGTCCCTTCCGCGCCGCTTTTTGGCGCGTCGGGCCGCGTAGTGGAGGGATCACGGCACAATTCCGCCCACGCACCCAATCCCCGTGGTTTGGGGCGGTCCACAATCCTCTCAATAAACATTCCCCAGTCCTTAGAGCGCCACTGGCAGAAAGCTCTTGTCCGGATTTGGCGACTCGGTTCTATTTTTGTTAGCTTGTTCCTGATGGGCTAACGCGCAAAAGCCTCCGGGGCAGGAAACTCATGGTCAAAACGGCAATGATCGTTGTGGATGTGCAGCGCGATTTTTGCGCGGGCGGTGCGTTAGCGGCTTCCAACACTCCATCCCTGCTTGCGCCGCTCCTGGATTGCATTGATGCGGCCCGCCGCAGCGGCGTCACCCTCATCTTTACTCAGGACTGGCACCCTGCGAATCACGCTTCATTCCAGGTCAACGGCGGAAAATGGCCCACCCATTGTGTCGCGGACACACCGGGCGCCGAGTTGATGCCGCCGCTCACTGCCGCCCCGGACGACATCGTCATCCATAAGGGAACTTCGATTGAGGGGGAAGGCTACTCCGCTTTCGATGCCACCCAACTCGAAACCCATCTCCGCGAACTGAAAATCGGGCGCGTGAGTGTTGCCGGCATCGCCACCGAATTCTGCGTCCGCGCCACCGCTCTGGACGCCAATCGCTCCGGCCTCGAAACGATTCTCCTCACCGACCTCATTCGTCCCGTGGACGAAAGCGCCGCACCCAAGATCCTCTCGGAGCTAGGCCGTGCCGGAGTGCAGCTCATGCCTTCGCGACGCTGGCTCCTGCTTCTAAAAAAATAGTGTCATTCCGCGTGCCCTGAGCGAAGTCGAAGGGACCGGAGGGACGGCGCTTTTGGCCGTCCGGGAGTGGAGAAACGGTTTTGCATCGCATGTTTTTTGTGCGATGAAATCGCTGCACTACTTCAGAATTTGAATGAAATTAATTCTGTCCAAGCAACGCATCAAAATACGCCAGCATATCCGGGGAGTTCCAATCCTGGAATCCAATAATTTTGCGCGCAATTTTGCCTTTGCGGTCAATGATGTACGTCTCCGGATACATCGCAGTGCCGTAGCTTCCGCCGATGGGCGAATGGTTGTCCTTTGTGCCCGGATCGCGGAAAGTCGGGTATGTCACTCCCTGGTCGCGCAAGAATTTCTCATAAATCGCGGGATCTTCGTCGGCCGCCACTCCCAGCACCACGCCATTCCGCGACGCGATGTACTTCTGCAGGCGATTGAGTCCGGGGGTCTCTTCCACGCACGGCGGGCACCACGTCGCCCAGAAATTCAGCACCACCACTTTGCCGCGCAAGTCCGAAAGACGCGCCGGCTTTCCGTCCAACTCCAGGGCAAAGTCCTCCGCTCTTTTTCCGGCAACCGATGATTCCCCTTGCCGGTAGTGCGGCAAAGTAAAAAACGCCAGTACGGCGAAGGCAAATCCCATGCTGCCGTAGGCAAACAATTTCCGGAGGACGGTATTCATATATAGCTATAATAGCGTAGAGAATCCCCAGCGGAAAGTCTGGCCGCCTCCAACCCTTCATGAGGGAATCCGCTCCCAATTCGCCCCAAGTTTCCGCCATCGTCCCCGCCCGCGACGAAGAAGCCGTCATCGCCGCCTGTGTCGAATCGTTGGCCCAGCAACCCGAAATCGCCGAAATTCTCGTGATCAACGATCAATCCTCCGATCGCACTGCCGAAATCGTCCGTGGACTTATCCGCCAATCTCCCCAGGTGCGCCTGCTCGAAACTTCCGGACCTCCTCCAGGCTGGGTCGGCAAAAACAACGCCGTGTGGCTCGGCGCGCAACAGGCCACGGGCAATTGGCTCCTCTTCACCGATGCTGACGCAGTGCACGAGAAGGACTCTGCCCCGCACGCCTTGCAGATCGCGGATCAATCGCACGCAGCGCTGGTCTCCTTTTCTCCCGAACAAATAATGGACACTTGGTACGAAAAAGCGCTCATCCCCTTCGTCTACGGCCGCCTCAACCGAAATTTCTCCTTCGACGAAATCAACGATTCGCGCAACCAAGCGGCTGCCGCCAACGGCCAATTCATCCTGATTCGTCGCGATGCCTATAACGCAGTCGGTGGCCACGCCGGCATCGCCGGGGAAGTGCTCGAAGATGTGGCTCTTGCCCAACTCGTCAAACGCGCCGGCTATCCCATCTGGTTTGGCAGCGGCAAGGGATTCGTCCGCGTCCGCATGTACCGCTCCTTCCGAGCCATGTGGGCCGGTTGGAAAAAAAATCTCTATCAATTGGAAGGTGGAAGTCCCGCGGAAGTCTACAAGCAACTCATAGCCGAAAGTGCCTTCTTGTTTGGCCCGCTCGCTCTCATCCTTCTGGTCTTCTATAAATGGCATCGACCCGATTTCGCCATCTTCCTTGGACTTTTCTTCCTCCTGCTCACTCACGCCATGCATTTCCAGGCTCTGCGCCGCAACCAATTCTCTGCCGCCTTCACCGCCTATCTCATTCCCGGCTCGCTCCTCTACACTGCTGTCCTCTGGGCCTCCTACCGCAGCCATGCTCGCGGTAAGCTGAGATGGAAGGGCAGGGAGTATCCAGTGGGTACTCCTCGTGCATCAAAAGGATAGCGGACAAAACTGATGGTTTACTTGACGCGCAAAATCGAGTTCTCGGCTTCGCATCTCTACCACAACCCCGCGTTCACCGCGGAGGAGAACCTGCGCATTTTTGGCAAGTGCAACAATCCCCATGGCCATGGCCACAACTACACGCTCGAAGTTACAGTGGCGGGCGAACCGGACCCGGCCACGGGCATGGTTTTGGATTTAAAGGAGCTCAAGGAGATTCTCGAACGCGAAATCACCCAGCGCATGGATCATCGCTTCCTGAATTACGAAGTTCCTGAACTCAAGGGCCAGATTCCCACCTGCGAAAATATCGTCCGGGTCATCTGGAATCTACTGGAGCCGCGCATTCATCAGGGAAAGCTTCACCGCGTTCGTTTGTACGAAACGCCCGACCTGTACGCCGAATGTTACCGGAATGGAGCGAAGCCCGCGTGACTGAAGCGCTCAAAATCGAGCTTGGGCGCCGCTATCGTTTCGCGGCGTCGCACCGGTTGCACAGCGAACGCTTGAGTGCCGAAGAAAACGCTCGCGTCTATGGGAAATGCAACAATCCTTTTGGCCACGGGCACAACTATGTGGTGGAAATCCGCGTATCAGGGAACGTCGATCCCGCCACAGGCATGATCGCGAATCTTGCGGATCTCGACGCTTTCGTCGAACGTGAAGTGATCGAACCCTTTGATCACCAATCGCTCAACGAAGACGTCCCCGCATTTTGCGAAAGAGTGCCGACCACCGAAAATGTCTGCAAGGAAATTTTCCAGCGCCTGAAACATTTCCCGAAGGCCAGGCTTGAACGCGTCCGCGTCGAAGAAACGTCAAACAACGCGTTCGAGTATGCCGGGGAAGATATTTAGAATCGCGCTGCGGTCCAATCGAAAGGGAAAAGGCCAGTGAGCAAACCAACGGAAATCATATTGCACGAAACAAAGCTCGAAATGCCGCAAGGAAGCATCGCCGACCTGGTGCGCAAGATGCTCGTCGCGCTGGGCGAAGATCCCAACCGCGAGGGCCTCCGCAAAACGCCGGAACGCTTTGAGAAGGCACTGAAGTTTCTCACCAGCGGCTACCATCAGAATCTGGACACCGTTATGAACGGCGCCACCTTCAGCGTCCATTACGACGAAATGGTCGTCGTCAAGGACATCGAATTCTTCAGCCTCTGCGAACATCATCTCTTGCCGTTCTTCGGCAAGGCCCACGTTGCCTATCTCCCCAGCCAGAAGGTGCTCGGCCTCAGCAAAATCGCCCGCTTGGTGAACATGTACGCCCGCCGCCTGCAGATTCAGGAGCGCATGACCAGCCAGATCGCGGACGCCATCTCCGAAAAAATCAGTCCGGAAGGCGTTGGCGTCATCATCGAAGCGCGTCACTTGTGCATGCAGATGCGCGGCGTCGAAAAACAGCACGGCCAGGCCGTCACCAGCGCCATGCTCGGCTCGTTCCGTCACAATAAGCAGACCCGCGATGAGTTCTTGTCCCTAGTTCGCAACCAGCGAGCACAATAGCGTTTTGCGCGTCTAAGTCAGATATGAACGGCCGCCGCTCACGCCTAAAGCAGATTTTGCTCATATTGAGTGCGTCTCTCGCGGCCGTTTCTCTTTGCCTGGCCGCTGCACAACCCAGCGAGGAAATCGCACGCCTCGCCAAGGCCATGGGATGGAAGCCCGGCCAGACCGTCGCCGACATCGGCGCGGGCGATGGTGTATATGCCTTTGCGGCCAGCCCGATCGTGGGCGAGGACGGCAAAATCTACGCCACGGAGTTGGACGAAAAGAAATTCCAAGCGATTAAAGACGAAGTGGCCAAGCGTACCCTGAAAAACGTAATCGTCCTGCAAGCCGCCGAAAAAGATACCAATCTTCCCGCGAACTGTTGCGACGCCATCTACCTCCGCCGCGTCTATCACCATCTCACCGCGCCCCAGGAAATCGACGCCTGCCTGCTGCGCAATCTGAAGTCCGGCGGCCTCCTGGCAATCATCGATTTTCCTCCGCGGAAATGGTTGACGGAAACCTCCCCGGTCAAAGGCGTGCCCAAGAACCGTGGCGGTCACGGTATTCCACAAAAGATTCTAGTTGATGAGTTGACGGCGGCCGGTTTTACCCTACAACAGACGTTTGACGATTGGCCGGATGACGATTATTGCGTAATCTTCCGCAAATCCCCCGCGCCCACGAACTGACGGCGCCCCAATCTACTTCTTATGCGCCGCCCGCGAACGCCGCACCCGGTCGCGGTTTCCGCAAGTCGCATCATTGCACCACCGCCGCACGTTGCCTTTTGTACGATCCACAAACACCCACGCGCACTCGGCATTCGCGCAGATTTTCAATCGTCCTTGTGGCGCTCGAATAAGCGCATCGGCGAACGAACGCGCAATCCCCGCCAATTCCGCCTTCCATCCAATTTGCGCGGGTCGCAACTCCAGCGCGAGCCCATTTTGGTTCTCCACAACGCGTGGAAACACAGGTATTTTTAACCATGCATTTAGCCGGACAATCTCCCTGGGGCCGAGCGATCCTCGTGCGGCATTCTTCTCCACCAACCGCCGCAGCAAGGCGCGCAACGCCCGCAGGCCTTCTTGCGCGGCAGACGCTTCAAACGATTCGCGTAGCTTCCAATGCTCCGCAAACGTGCGCAGCCACTTCGGGTCGTCCAGACACTCGGTCGCATGCCCGAACCCGTCCAGTAGCTCGCTGTTCACCAGGTCGAGCCACGGAGCCGCGCCTCCAAAGCCGCGCGCGGAAAACGGATTTTTCGGATGGGTCATGGTAATGGAATAAAGTCTCTTGACACGTTACGCGAACACGCGTACCGTCTGACACGAGATTAGCATAGTTAAATCATTACAGGAAATGGCAGCGGATGAGTGACACGACACAAGCGATAGCGCAAGCCGCCGCCCCCGGCGGACTGGCGGCGGGGCGGAAGGCCGGCCGTTTTCGCGTCATCCTCGCCTTCCTGGCCATCTACGTCATCTGGGGCTCCACGTATCTGGCAATCCGCTATGCCGTCGAAACCATTCCGCCCCTCTTTGCCGCCGGCTTTCGCCACTTGACCGCCGGAAGCATCCTGCTGGTGTGGTGCCTCGCAAAAGGCTTGCGTCCCACCTGGCCGCAAATCCGCGCCAGCATCGTCATCGGCTTCTTCTTCTTTCTGCTCGGCCATGGCTCGCTCCATTGGGCTGAACGCATCGTCCCCAGCGGTCTGGCCTCCTTGCTCATAGCCAGCGAACCCATCTTTGTTTTCCTGCTTTCTTCGGCCGCCGCACGTGTCTGGAAACTCACTGGCATGCTCGTCGCCGGTATTCTTCTCGGTCTTGCTGGTGTCGCCATGCTCCTCTACGGCACTTCATTGGAATCCAAGCCGGGAATGACACTCGCCTCCTTCGCCATCCTCTTTGGCGCTTTCGCCTGGTCCATTGGCGTAATCTATTCCCGCAGGTCGCATCTCTCCGGCAATCCGGCGCTGCTCTCGGCTCTCTCGCTTCTCTCGGGCTCCTTCATGCTTCTCATCACGGCCACACTCACCGGCGAAGCCCGTGGCTTTTCGCTCGCTCAAGTCACTCCAAAATCTTGGCTGGCTCTCGGCTATCTAATCCTCTTTGGCTCCGTAATCGCTTTCTCTGCCTACAGCTGGCTCCTCGAGCACTATTCCCCCACGCTGGTGGCCACGCACACCTACATCAATCCCGTCGTCGCCGTTTTTCTTGGTTGGCTCTATGGTGGAGAAGCGCTCACGTTGAAAGTGGGCCTCGCCGCCGCCATGGTCGTAGGAGCCGTGGTGCTCGTCGATCGTGGCACCAATCAGCTTCGTCATCTCTCCTGAAATTCCTCCAAATCCCTCATATTGCAACACTTTTGCTTGCTCCAAAGCCTCGGGTGTGGTCAACTCTCCGGGAAGCGACGCCATGATTGGTCAGCGATTCAGCCACTACGTGATTAATGAAAAGCTCGGTGAAGGTGGCATGGGCGTGGTGTATCGTGCCCGCGACGAGAAGCTTCAACGTGATGTTGCGCTAAAATTCCTCGGTATTCTCCCCACCGGAAGCTCCGCCAGTCACGAGCGCCTCCTCCAGGAAGCCCGCGCCATTTCCGCCTTGAACCATCCCAACATCTGCACGGTTTATGAAGTCGGCGATACCGATGGCCGCCCGTACATCGCCATGGAATTCATCGAGGGCCGCCCGCTCGGCATGGAGATTCCTACCGAGGGAATGCCTCTTGAAAAGATGGAGCGGTACGGCTTGCAGTTGACAGACGCACTTTCCCATGCCCACAGCCGCGGCGTCATTCATCGCGATTTGAAATCCGCCAACGTGATTGTCACTCCCGCCGGTCGCTTGAAAGTTCTCGACTTCGGCATCTCGCGCCGCGCGGAATCCAAAGCCGCCGAAGGGACTACTCGCTTCGATCAGTCCTGGGAATCCCAGCATACTTTCACCGGCACTCTTCCTTATATCGCCCCGGAAATTTTGAAAGGCGAAGAAGCTGACGAACGCAGCGACATCTGGTCGCTGGGAGTTCTGCTTTACGAAATGGCCGCCGGACGCCGCCCCTTTCGCGGCGCCACTGCCTACGAACTCAGTGCGCACATCTTGAAAGAAAAAGCCCCGCCCATCACTCCCGCTCTTCCCCCAGTACTGCAAAGCGTTATTGACAAGTGCCTCAGCAAGGATCCCGGCCAGCGTTACCAAAGTGCCGGTGAAGTCCACGCTGCCCTGGAAACTGCAGGCACCGCTTCGCGCACCAACGAATACCTCGTCATGGCGGGACAAAAACAAGCGGCAGGCCTGTTTACCCGGCGCAACCTCTTCCTTCTATTCATGCTTGCCGCCATCGCGGTGGCATCGGGCTATTGGCTGCGCGCCCGCAATACCGCAAAGCCCCGGACCATCGTTCCCGGCGCCATCCAGTCCATCGCGGTACTCCCTCTCGCCAATCTCTCTGGCGATCCCTCGCAGGATTATTTTGCCGATGGCATGACCGACGCCCTGATCACGGAACTCTCGCAGATCAAGAAGCTCCGCGTCATCTCGCGAACCTCGGTGATGCAATATAAGCAGACGCAGAAACCTCTTCAGGATATTGCCCAGGAATTGAACGTGGACGCCGTCGTGGAAGGTTCCGTCGTCCGCGCGGGTAAGCGCGTTCGTATTTCCGCCAAGCTCTTCCAGACGCACGTCGAGGGCGCACTCTGGGCGGACAGCTTCGAACGCGACTTCACCGATGTGCTCACCCTGCAAAGCGACGTCGCTACCGCCATTGCCCGCGGCATTCAGGTCGAGCTTTCCACCGCCGAAGCCACCGAGCTCGCACGCAGCCGCACCGTGGTCCCGGAAGCCTACGAGGCCTATCTGAAAGGGAAGTTCGAGCTCGACAAACGCACCCAGGAGGGCTTCCTCGCTGCCGCTGATTATTTCCAGCAGGCTATCAAGACCGACTCCAGCTTTGCCGCTGCCTATGCCGCCCTGGGCACCAATTATCTCTACATGGCCAACTACGAGATGCGCCCTCCGCAGGAAGTGATTCCCAAAGCCAAGGACGCCATCGCCAAAGCCCTGCAACTGGATGAGCATCTCGCGGAAGCCCACGCCTCGCTGGCGGCAACTCGTTTCTACTACCTGGAAACCGATGGCATCGAAGAGGAGTTTCAGAGGGCCATCGCCCTGAACCCCGGTTATGCACAGGGCCTCCATGCCTATGCTCTCTACCTCGCTGCCAGGGGACGAAAACAGGAATCCCTGACGGAAATCAAACTGGCGCGCGAACTCGATCCAAAATCCCTGATCATCAATGCGAACGTCGGCTGGTGCTACTATCTCGCCGGCGATTACGACAAGGCCATCGAAGCCGCCAAGCAAACTCTCCGTCTCGATCCCAGCTTTGGCGTTGCCTACGGCTATCTCAGCCAGGCCTACGTGGAAGAAGGCCAATTTCGCGAAGCCATCGAAGCTTCCCAAAAAAATGTTTCACTCGAGCCTGGCAACATCTCGCGCCAGGCAGAACTCGCCAGCGCCTATGCCCGGGCGGGCCGCAAGCAGGACGCGGAGGAAATCCTCCAGTCATTTCATCAGATGAAAAATTCCCGATACATTTCGCCCTACGATGTGGCCATGATTTATGCGGGCCTTCGCGACAAGGAGAAAACGCTCGAGTGGTTGGAAAGGGCATATAAGGAGCGCAACGGCCGCGTCGCGAATCTCCAGGTCCATCCGCAGTTCGCTTTCCTGCACGGCGATCCTCGCTTCGAAAGAATCATCGCCGCCCTGAAAGGCTGAGCACGGAGTATCGATCGCAGAGCACGATGCATCGTGCTCATCTCCGCCGATCTCCCGCGGTGCTTGCCCTCCATCCTCTCCAGCCACTTCTTGACGCCCGCTCCCTCGTGCACTAGACTTCGCACACTTTGTTTGCTTCGCGCTTTATGTGCAGGTCATAACCCTGCGAATAAGCGCAATGGAAAGGGAGGCAGTATGGCCGGTGAAAGAATCTCTCTCGGCGGTGTCGTCAAGGAAATCGATCTGGTCGCCCGGGCTCTCAGCACTCTCAGAAGGGGCGCCAGTCCGGCGCAAATGAAATTTCTCAACGCCAAAATCAGGAAGCTGGGCCTTCTGAAATCGAACGTCAAAATTCTGTGCCACCACACTCTGAACGTCAATCCGCCAATTACACCTTCCAAGAAATCGAAGAAGTAAGAGTCTGCGCGCATCCGCAAGTTCGTGGCCTCTCCTAACTCAGTGTCCGCCAAGCTGCGCTATCGTTCCGCCCCGACGGTCATCATCTATTGGCATGAGGGGAATCTCG
>CAYOOS010000046.1:0-15996 GCA_964405585.1 uncultured Acidobacteriaceae bacterium
TATTCCACGGGTTTCCCTCAATACGATTCCTGGTTTGGCAGCATGGTGGGCAAATTTCTGAACGGCGATTTGGGGCCGCTCGAGAGTGTCGATCCGCATTTTACGGCCCTGCTCTACGCCGGTGATCGCTTTGAGGCCAAGTCCAGACTGGAAGCCGCATTAAATGATGGCAAGGTCGTCCTTGTGGACCGCTACATCGGTTCGAATCTGGCTCATCAAGTGGCGCGGGCCAGACCGGAAAAGCGCGCCGAGTTTTTGCGCTGGATCGAGCATCTCGAGTACACCATCTATGGCTTGCCACGCGAAAATCTAATCCTTTATATGCGCATACCGCCGGCGCAGTCGCAGAAACTTGTGGAACACAAGTCCGGGCGCAGCTACACCAACGCAAAGCATGACCTGCTTGAAAAGAATCTGCGCCACCTGGAAGATGCCGCCGAGATGTACGATATGCTCTCGCGCAGCCGCCCCTGGGCCACCATTCAGTGTTTCGATGCGCAGAACAACTGTGTGCGGCTGCCGGAAGAGATCGCGGCCGAAACTTTCTTGGCGGTCAAGCCTCTCCTGGCAAACCTCGGCAAGGGCTGAAACATGGGTTTTTCCGAATTTCTGGGGAATGAAAAGATTGTGGCGGCGCTGCGCGGGGCGTTTCGCGCTGGCCGCGTTCCCCACGCGCTGCTGTTTACCGGCCCTCGAGGCGTTGGCAAATACACGCTGGCGCGCATGTTCGCCCAGGCCTCCAATTGCGAGCGGCTTACGGACGATTTCTGCGGCGAATGCGCCACATGTCAGCGCATCGCCCTCCTCGCAGAGCCGCAGAAGTTGATTGAGCAGGGCTTGGCGGAACGCGGCGAAAGCGCCGATGCGGCCACCGTCGAGCGCATTCCCTTGATTTTGCAAACGCATCCGGACGTTTGGGCGCTGGTGCCTGATCCGGTTCGGCTCAAAAGCCCTGTGGCGCGGCCGGTACTTCGCATCGGGCAGCTTCGCGCCGTGCAACGCGCCGCGTATTTTCAGCCCATGGGCCGTCGCCGTGTTTTCATCATGGACGGCGCGGAAACCATGCGCTGGGATGTAGCTAACGTTTTCCTGAAAATACTGGAAGAACCCCCGGGTTCCGCAACTCTGATTCTGACCGCGCCTTCCCCTTTTAATCTTCTCCCCACAATTGTGTCACGCTGCATGCAGTTTCACTTTGCGCCGCTGCCGCAAAACGAAGTGGAAACCATTTTGAAATCGCACACCGAACGAACCCCTGCTCAGGCGAAGCTGGCGGCACAACTCTCCGAAGGAAGTCCCGGCCTGGCGATGGAAATGAACGTGGAAGAGGCGGTGGAAAGGCGCAAAACCGCGCTGCGAGTATTGGAGCGGGGCGCGCGCGGGCAAGGTTTCGCGCAGCTATTTGCAGACACCAGTGCGCTGGCGAAGGATCGCGAATCTTCCGTCGAAGAGTTATCCGGAATATTCTACGGACTACTGTCCGACCTTCTGGAGCTCACTGCTGGCGCGAAAACTCCGTTGCTGCGAAATCCACAGCTCGCCAGGGAATTAGACGCGCTGGCCCGGAATATATCTTCCGATTGGGTGATGCGCGCCATTGCCGGACTCGACGAACTTGCTGCGGGAGCGCGCCGCAATCTGAATCGCCAGCTCGGCCTGGACGCCCTGGCCGTTTCGCTCGCCCCGCCCACCGGCACCGGCGCTTCACCCCGAAAATAGCAAAAAGATGCTCGGCTGTGGTCTAAAAAAGGGATAATGGACGAAACCCAAACGGCCCACGTTGCATCTCATGTACAGAAATATTCCCGTCATTCCAAGGAGCAGCCATGGTGAATCGTCGAATGTTCCGTCCCAGCTTCGCGGACGCCAAGGAATCACCCTCCATGCGCCCTCAGCACAACGGGCCCCTGCCCAGCAAGAAGCCGGCGCCGCCTGAGCTCACGCATGCCGAGAACTTCTACTGGGTAAAGCAGATGCAGAGCCGCACCTCCATGGTCGTGGTGCTCAACTCTGGTGAAGAGCTTCGCGGCTTCATCGAATGGTACGACCGCGACTGCATCAAACTGACCCGCGAGGGAGCGCCCAATCTGATGGTTTTCAAGCGCTTCATTAAGTATGTTTATAAAGACGGCGAAGAATCCGCGCAGGGCGGCGACGAGTAAACCCTACTTCTTCAAAATGTGCCCTGCAGCCGCAGAGAAGGTAAGAATAGCCTTGGCTGCGAGCGACCCTGTTTCATTGAAAATGTCACATTCCGTTACGATGAAGTTTCTTCCTGCCCGCAGGACTCTTGCGTCCGCTTTCACTCTCCCACCCGGCACCGGTTCCAGGTAATTGATCTTCAGCTCGAGCGTGGCGAGTTCCGTGCCGCGCGGGATTACAGTGTACGCTGCAATCGCCGCCGTGGTGTCCGCAAGAGCAGCGAGAATTCCTCCATGGACCACACCATGTATCTGTTTGTGCTTTGGCCTTACATCCAGCCGGAAGATGGCTCGGCCATCCTGAACACTCTGCACGTCGAACCCCAGGAGTTCCGTGGCCCTGCTTTCACGCATACGCCGGCGCACGAGATCCGTCACCTTTTTTTCTTCCCTACTCAATTTTCGCGACATTTCCGCCCCTACTCTCCCTCAGTACGCCGAAAGTCCACCGTCCAAGGGTATCGCCGTTCCGGTCATCCAGGAAGACTCGTCGGACGCCAGAAACACAGCCAGTTCCGCGATGTCCATGGGCTTGCCAAATCTTCCCAGTGGTAGCGTGGCGAGGCGCGCATCGCGGGCCCTCTGCCCTGCCTCGTTAGTGGAAAACAGATCGCGCACGAGTTCCGTCTCTACAATCGAAGGACAGATACAATTCACGCGTATTTTTTCGTGCGCGTGGTCAATGGCGATGGCCTTCGTCAGCATCGTTATGCCACCTTTTGACGCGCAATAGGCTGCACGATCCTTCATGGCCACGAGGCCGAGAATGGAACCGATATTTACGATGCTGCCCCCACCTGCCCGGCGCATGGCGGGAAGCGCCGCGCGGCACATCAAAAACGGGCCTTTGAGATTCGTTGCTATTACGCGATCCCACTCTTCCTCGGGTACGCTTTCAATCGTCGAGACGCTGAGTATGCCTGCGTTATTCACAAGCACATTGACGCGTCCAAACTCCTTCTCCGTGTCTGCGATGGCTTGCTGGGTTTCTTGCGCATTCGTCACGTCACACACCCGGCTGATCGCTTGACCTCCCGCATCGCGCACCACCCGGACAGTCTCGTCCAACTTCTCGCGGCGCCGCCCAACCACGCCGACCTTGGCACCTTCCTTGCCAAATGCCTGGGCGATGGCTCGACCTATCCCCGTGCCTCCACCCGTAACCACCGCTACCTTGCCCATCAAACGTGTCACGTTCTCCCCCGCTCTTGCGTCTAATCGGTGTACTATTCCGCTGGCAGGCGTTTCCGCCCGCGGCCCGCGCGACTCTAGTATCTTGGCTTGCTACTCCGCAAGCAAGCGAGTACGTTTCGTTTGCGCTCGAAGTTTGCATTGAGGCCTTCTATGCGTATCGGCATCACCGGGTATCCCACCTATGGCGGATCGGGCGTCGTCGCCACCGAGTTGGGCCAGGAACTCGCGGCCCGCGGGCACGACGTGCACTTCATTACGTACGCTCCTCCCATTCGCATGAATCCCAACGACCCGCGAATTCATTTTCATCAGGCGGCCGTCGTCTCCTATCCCCTCTTTGACCATTCTCCTTACACGCTTTCCCTCGCCGTTAAGATGCTCGAAGTCTTTGAGGCAGAATCGCTGGACCTGTTGCACGTTCACTACGCTATCCCGCATTCCGTCAGCGCCTTGCTCGCGCGCCAGATGGCCGCGCCGCGCCGCCTGCCTTTCATCACCACGCTTCACGGCACGGACATTACTCTCGTCGGCAACAACCCCAACTTTCTTCCCATCACTCGCTACTCCATCGAACAGAGCGATGGGGTCACTTCCATATCACACTACTTGTACCGGCATACCGTGGATGAATTCGGCATTAAGCGCCCCATCGAGGTGATTCCCAATTTTGTGAATTGTGACCTCTACTGCCGCCACCCGAATCCCGAACTCCGCGCGCAATGGGCACCCGATGGTGAACCCATCCTGATGCACCTCTCAAATTTCCGCCCGGTGAAGCGAATCCTCGATGCCATTGAGATCTTTGCATTGGTGCGCGAGAGGATGAAAGCGAAGTTGGTGATGATCGGCGATGGCCCGGACCGCGTTCCGGCTGAAGAACTTGCGCGCAGACGTGGCGTGGAAAAAGATGTGCTATTTCTGGGAAAGCAAGACGGTATACGGGAAAAACTGGGGCAGGCGGACCTATTCCTTCTTCCCTCGAGGTTGGAATCCTTCGGACTAGCGGCTCTAGAGGCGATGGCTTGCGAAGTCCCCGTGATCGCCACGAATGCCGGGGGGATCCCTGAAGTGATTGAGGATGGCGTGGACGGCTACCTGGTGGAACCCGGCGATGTAAAGCTCGCGGCGAAATATGCGATCGATTTGCTCTCGAGGGCCGATCGAGGCCGCGAAATGGGCCAACTGGCGCGCATACATGCACGGAAGAAGTTTTGCGCCAACGATGTCATTCCCATGTATGAACGCTATTACGAGCAGGTGCTGGCAGGCGCCCTAGTCGCTCGCGCGTGAGCGCGCATCCGCCTCCGATAGCTCCTTGACATGGACAAAAACGCGGCGGTGGATGCTGTGCACGATGGCATCCGTCCATATCCGCCAGTACGCCCCCGGCCACATTTTGTTCTGATACGTTGTCGTACCCTCGAGGCGCGTGCCGCCGTTTGGGAGAGCGACCAGCACGAAGTCGGCGCGTTCCGGCTGAAAATCATGATCTTGCAGATGCCGCACGTGGATGTTTCCGTAAGGCGAAGTTTCCTTCATCAAGAGCGGTTCATCGGCCACGGCAAACGCAAAGTGCTTTCCGGGCTCCCACGCCAGAATCGGCTCCTTGAAACTGCCCGTCGAGAACCGGCATTCGCGGTCGGCAGTCAAGCCTTCCCCTTTTAAACGCGCTTCGATGGGATAAGCAACCCCAAAACGAAATGGCCACTCCTTGGCTTCCGCCAGTGGCGGGAACGCGATGATATGTTTCCAGACGACCTCGGGAGGCGCTGCAATCTCGATGCTTGTGCGCACCTGATAGCACGGCACGGGTGGTGGCGCAAAATGCTCCGCTCCCAGCATGGCGGGGAGAGCAAAGATCAATACGGCGAATGTCGCGTTCGCAGGCCGCTGCACGACGGGGTGGTTGTGGATGGTGTAGGCCAGCATTCCTCCGAAGAGGGCGAGCACCCAGGCGATTGGAGCCGCCATGGCCAGGCATACAAGTCCTTCCAGAGCGATGGCAGTGATACCCGCACCTGCCAGCACAACGGAGAAGGACACCACGGCCAACACATCCGACAAACTCCGGGCTTGCGTCCGGCAGTGCACCCACACTGCGATATAGCCCATCACAAAGGGCAATGCGACAAACAAGGTGAGCCCATAGTTTCCCAAAAAGCGAAGATCGAACCACGCGACACCCGTTCCTAACACGGCTGATATGACCACACCCAGCGCCGCGCTGCCCCAACGGTCCTTTGGCCAGAAACTGGGCGGAGCTTGTGTCATTCTTGCGGGTGCTGACGAGGCGCGTTGAACATCAAGGCTCGGCAAGACGCACAGCACCGCAAAGAAAAGCAGGTTCACGATGGGGGCAAAAAACAAAATAGTCAACCAGAGTGGCTGGCCCGCGTCGCGCAATCGCTTCACCGTCATCGTCACGCCAATCCAGATAAAAGGCAGTGCCGTCAGCAGCAGTGCGGCAAGGAATTGCCGGGACGGAGCAGTCAAACTATTCGGATGAGTCGAGCCGGCGAACGCATACCAATAGTTCCAGATGTGCCATTGCAGGCCCGATTCATGGGCCAACAGCCGATCCAGATTGTGCTTGATGGCGAAGCCGAGGAATCCAGCGAGGGCGTACGTGCTGCGGCTGACGCGGCCGTTCCATGTCCAGATGCTCGCCAGCTTCATGGCTCACCTCCCTGACCATTTTGGTCAGAATAGCTGCAAATCAAGTTCGACCAGCATCATGCGGGTACAAATCTCAGCAAGCGCGCGACAGATTTTCTTCCTTACTTCCTTTTGTTTCGACTACGGGTCCACTGAGCTTGTGCGTTTCACGCCATTCATCCACCAAGCTTCCTGCAGCGGCGGGCCATTCCGGAAATCGGAATAAAAAACCTGCATTGAGCAGGCGACCGGGGACCACTCGCCGGCTCTTCAAAATCAATTCGGTTTCCGTGCGCATAAAGATGGCCCCAAATTCCAGCATCCATTCCGTGGATGGAAGACCGATTCCGATTCCCCATGCATCCCGAATCGCGCGCATGAATTCACGATTGGGGAGTGGATTGGGTGAAGAGAGATTTACGCAGTCGGTCATCTCTTCATGAGAGATCAGGAATTCGACGGATCGCACAAAATCCGATTCATGAATCCAGGAGACGAATTGTTCTCCGGACCCAGCTGCGCCACCCAACCCAAATCGAACAAGCCCAAGCAACACGTCAAAGATCCCTCCGCGATCCGGACTCATGGTCATTGCACTGCGCATGGCAATTTTTCGTGTTCCGGGATTTTCTGAATTGAAGAATGCTTCTTCCCAGCGCTTGGCCACTTCAATGCTGAAATTCCATGCGGAAGGCGCACCGGGCTGGGCCACGTCGATTCCCCCTGTGAATTCGTCCATGGGGCGATCAAGGGAGTGGCGGTAGATTGTAGCGGTGCTTGCGTTCATCCACAGCCGAGGTGGATCGGCAAGCTGTCGGAAGGCGTGACCAAGAATCTGAGTGCTTTTGATCCGTGAATCGAGGATTCCCTGGCGATTCGCTGCGTTATAGCGGCAATTCACGCTCTGGCCCGCCAGGTTGATGACAACAGCCGCGTTCATCAATTCTTCCAGCCATTCCCCCAAGGTTGCGCCATCCCACTGAACGGTTCGCCAAGGTGACTGGGGTGGTTTCCGGCTAAGAACTACGACGGAATCGCCTTGTGAGTGAAAGTGGCGCGCCAACACGGTCCCGACCTGGCCGGAGCCTCCCGCCAGAACGATGCGGCGTTGCTTCAAGCGTTCCATGAGGGAGGAGCCTCGGTCTCGGTAGGGCAATGCGTCGCGGCGCAATTGCGATGTGCCGCCACTGAGCGATAAGCCGCGCGCAGTAGTGGCATAGCGCCGGGAATCACCGCCATCCAAACCAACGGGCGCGCCCACCATAACTGGCGAGCGACGGCCAGGATCGCATTCGCGCCTCCGCACTGGCTCCCATCCGAATGCAAGAATCGCAATTCGCGCAACAGTTCTTGAGGTGGCATGCCCAGCAAGGTGCTGACGCGTGGGTCTTGGAGGGGCGCAACCGCAAAGCCGCGATAGATCAATAAAGGCTCCAACCAGCGGGCAAAGCGGGCACAGAATCCACATTCGCCGTCAAAAAAGAGCCATCCCTTGGCGTGCCTTCCCTTCCCGTCCGTATATTCGCTGGCCAGTGAAATCATGATTGCGCCCGTTCTCCAATCAACCGTCATTCACCGCAAATCTCGTGCTCAGCCGGCTTTCTTCTTCTCGCTGCCCAACAGCGTAATCACTTTGCCGCGTAATTTGCCCACGCCCTTCAGCGCGCCCACCGGCATCCGCAGAACCTCCTCGAATAGCCCGGTCATTGTGGTCAGAAATTCCAGCATCGTCTCCAACCGTTCGCGCGTGTAGGCTTCACCCTGCGGGCCGTTCTTCAATTCCTGGACACACTCCGTCAATACGCGGAGAGTGGGGTCGATCTCGCGCCGCTTCCGTTCTTCGGAGACGGTCCGGAAGATCTCCCAGACGTCCCTGGTAGTTTCAAAGTGGTCGCGGCGGTCGCCCAAGACGTGTACAACGCGCACAATGCCCCATCCCTGCAATTCCCGCAAGCTGGTACTGACGTTTGAGCGCGCCACGGACAAAGTGGCGGAAATCTCGTCCGCAGGCACTGGATGCGGCGAGAGGAACAGCAATGCGTGCACCTGGGCTACGGTGCGGTTGATGCCCCACTTGGTGCCCATTTCGCCCCAGTGGAGGATGAATTTTTGAGCAACGGGAGTAAGTGAAGGTTTGGTTGTGTCTGTCATTTCAGTATAAACAGAAACTACTGTAATGAAGTGCGACTGTCAAGTGCTTTTTTTGCCCTTTTCAGGGGAGCCGTTTGCCTAGATCAGACTTACTTCGGGGATGACTGGCACAAGTTCCGGCACGTCAATCCGGATGATGGTTCCCTGCCCTTCGTGGCTCTCGATCTCCAGGCGGAAATCGTCACCATAAAGCACTCGAAGGCGTTCGCGGACGTTGCTTAAACCAATTCCTTCCACGTAGACATGCGGCAACTTCTCTTCGGAGATCCCAGCGCCATTGTCCTGAATTTCGATGTGCAGCCGCCCGTCGCGGTGGCACGTGCGCAACTGAATTTTGCCGCCTTCCAGTCTTGGCGCCAGCCCGTGTTTCAGGCTGTTCTCCACAATCGGCTGCAACAGCATGCTGGGAATGAACGTTTCCAAAGTATCGGCGTCGATCTCTTTGACGATATCCAGGTTGTCGTGGCCGAACCGCGCCACCTCGATATCGAGGTAATCGTCAATAAAAGAAAGCTCTTCGCGCAACGGCACGAAAGTTTCGTGTTTACGCAATAGGCGCCGGAGGATGTTGCTCAATTTCAGGACCACGCCGCGTGCGGAGTCTGGATCAATGCGGATCAGCGCGGATACCGTATTGAGAGTGTTAAACAGAAAATGCGGATTGATCTGGCTGGAGAGCGCGTCCATCCTGGCGCGCAACAGCAGCTGCTGGTGACGTTCCAGGTTCATCTCGATCCGCGTGTTGTTCCATATCTTTAGCGGCGCCGCCACGCTCATCAGCGTGCCCAGCACAACGACGCACAGCACCCAGTTCCAGTGCGGATCAATGGCAAATAACCACTTGGGCTTTGCAGTGGCCGTCACCAACGCCACTCGACCAACTTCCAGACCCACGCACGTAAGCAGCGGCAACATCTCCCACATAATCTCGGTGTCGCGCACCATGCGCATGATGGCCTTGGGTATATTCAGGAAGGTAAACGGCCCGAAGCTCCACAGATCTTCGCGGTCCGGGATCACCTGGCGAATCAGGCCGCCCAGCAAACCCGCAGCGGAAGCCGCCGGCATGGCCAGCCATTCGTGGTTCATCAACGCGGGAATGGTGATGATCGCGCCACCGATGGGGCCAACCACTCGCCCGCCGAGCAAGCCCATCAGGAACGCGCCTTCCAAGGAGAGGTCGGCGAAGCGGTAAGCCGGAAAGGCGATGCGAAGTGTCACGCCCACAATGAGCGGCGGCGTCATGAACAACATCAGCTTCAGTTTCTGGTCCGAATCGCGCTGTTCGGTGAACAGTACGCGGCGAAAGGTATTCCAGCGCGCCAGCAAGGCGGCGATCGACGAAGCGACGCCTACCTTCAATAATAGGGTGAAGAGCAGTTCGCGAATTGGGGGGATCGTGTCCATCGTTTGCCCGAAGCGTTCCGCTTACGCTAGCCAATTGTCACTCTAATGTAAAGAAGCTGTAGAGAAAACGTTGACTGCGTCGAGGCAGTTCGCCTCCCTGTTATAATGGAGCATTCTTATGGCTACAAAATCGTCCATTAAGAGAAGCAAGCGAATCAAGAGGAAGTCTCCCCGGCTTGTCGCGCAGGCCGAGTTGCCGACGCGCTTTGGCCGCTTCACGATTTATGGATTTGCCGGCCGTGGGCCCCAAGACGAAGCTGTGGCGCTTGTGCGCGGAAACCTGCGGGGACGAACCGCGCCGCTCGTGCGCGTGCACTCGCAATGCCTGACGGGCGATGTGCTCACGTCACTGCGTTGTGATTGCAGATCTCAGCTGGAGCTCTCACTAAGAAAAATAGGCCAGGCTCCCGCTGGAATCCTCCTCTATCTTCCGCAAGAGGGCCGTGGTATCGGCCTGATGAACAAGCTGCGGGCGTATCAATTGCAGGATGGCGGAATGGATACGGTTGAGGCGAACGTGTCTCTCGGCTTTGCGGCAGATGCCCGCGAGTATGACTTCCCTGCTCAGATCCTCAAGAAGTTGGGTGCCAAGCGCATCCGGCTGCTCTCCAACAACCCCGATAAGGTGCAACAACTCGAATCGGCGGGAGTGCGCGTGGTGGAGCGAGTTCCCTGCCAGCCGCGCATCTCGCGGATTTCCCTCAAGTATCTGCAAACCAAAAAGCGTAAGATGGGCCACCTGCTCCGGGGTCTCTGATCCAAATCTTGGGGCAGAGTGAGGCTTCATGACATCTGTGATTCAGCAGAGTGTGCGCTTTCGCACCACTCCTCAAACTCTTTTTGCGATGTATATGGATTCCCGCAAGCACGCCGTTTCTACTGGGGCGCCTGCCAAAATCAGCAAGAAGCCAGGTGGAAAGTTCACTGCCTTCGGCAATCAACTCGAGGGCAACAATCTTCTAATCGTCCCCGGCAAACGAATCGTGCAACTTTGGCGGGCGACGCACTGGAAAAAAGGTGAATGGTCCGTCTTGATCCTCGATTTCAGCCGTGTTGCGGGCGGCGCGCAGGTCGATCTGGTCCACGCAGGCGTCCCTACTTACGATCACAAGGGTGTCCGCGAGGGATGGCCGAAATACTACTGGCGGCCGTGGAAGAAATTTCTCGTGAAGCGCTAGCAGAGGATGGTTTTTTACTTTTCGGGGTAAGGTTAGGATGAGGCAGCCAAGTCGCCAGTCAATCTCTTGTTCAGACTACAGGAACGCGGGATTTGGCACGCAAAGCAAACCGCAAATGCCCATGACCGTTCTGATTCTCCGCGCGGAGTAAGAGCGCCGCCTCCTGGCCCGCAATCCGAGGCATCTCGAACCGTATCTCGGTCGTCCCATTCTCCCCGGTCACGGCCTCGTATACTTCCGGTTCAGCGGCGCCTTCAATTGCCACGAGCACACGCGCGCCAACAATTGGGCTCCCGTCTTCTTCCTTTACCTCTACCTGCAAATGGGCATGTTTTCCCGAAAGCCAGGACTTCGCGTTCAGCAACTCGAGCAAAAGTTTCCGTGGCTCGCGCGCGACGGGAACTTCTTGGGCCTGCTTTGCGCCAGGAGCCTCTTCCGTCGGAGATTGTGCCTCATTCCCGATCGGTTTCTGCGCCGGTTCCGGCGTCTCAACTTGCGCTGCCGAGCCTGTGCCATCCGCCACCAAGGCAGCCGGCGGCAGCCCCAGTTGCAAAGTGCCATCGCGCATCTCTTCCAGTACGGTGCGATGCTGTTCCTCCACGCGCAATTGCAGGGCCTGCTCACTATCCTTGTTGAGGGGCAGTAAGTCGTAATAATTATTTGTGCGGCGATGCAACACGCGTCCGCGGAAATATACTGTCGTGTCGATCAGGGCATGAGATACGCCACGGTCCTCGGTCTGAACGTGGTAGGTGACTCCTCCCAGCTTGATATTGGTATTGTGACCAAACACCATGATGCGTCATGGCTCCCGCGGGGATTGCCCGCCAGTTTTACCCGCGAAGCCGCCCGGCAGGTGACCGGAACAATTTGACCCGGCGGCATCTCAATCGTTATTATAACGCTTTGACCATGACCTCCTCCGGCCTTCACGCATACCTTCCCCTTCTAATAAACCTGCTCGTCAACATGGTCCTGGCAGGGGCCCTGCTGGCCATTTCCACGTTCATCGGCTGGCGGCGTCCCAACAAGGCCAAACAGCAACCGTATGAGTGCGGCATCACGCCAACGGGGGATGCGCGCGAGCCTTTTTCGGTGAAGTTTTACCTGGTGGCAATGGTCTTCATTCTGTTTGACGTTGAGGCCATTTTTCTCTACCCCTGGGCTTACATTTTCAAGGATTTGGTTCGCGACACAAGCTGGAAGCGGTTTGGCTTCGTGGAAATGATGTTCTATGTCGCCATTCTGTTGGTTGGTTACATCTATCTCTGGAAAAAGGGCGCACTCGACTGGCATAAATTGCAGAAGTAACGCCAGCACAAGCCCTTAAGGACCTTGTTCAAGTGACGCAGCTCGCCAACGCAGGCGCTCAAGTTGTAGTCGAACACCTACGTGCCTGGAACCCCCAGTCAATCTCCCAGGTGATCGAATACCGCGGGGACACTACCATTGTGGTTCCCAAGGAATTGCTGCGTGCCGCGGCAGAGCAGTGCAAACAGGATCCCGCTCTGCTGTTTAACTTACTTAGCGATGCCACCTGCCTGGACCGCTATCCCATCGAGCCGCGCTTCGAGTTGAACTATCAACTGGTCTCCATACCGCGTCGCGAACGCATCTGCCTGCGCACTAGTGTGAGCGCCCAGCATCCCGTTGTGGATTCACTGGAACCTGTCTGGCCCGGCGCCAATTGGCTCGAACGCGAGATCTTTGACCTCTTTGGTATACAGTTCAACGGCCACTCGGACCTGCGACGCATTCTCCTTCCCGAGGGCTTTGAAGGTGCGCCTCTCCGCCGTGATTTCCCCACGGAGGGCAAGCGCTAGATTCCGCTAGGCGGATTGGGAACCATGACTACCGTTGAAACAGCGCTCGGCACCACTAAAACGATGGTCCTCAACATGGGGCCGCAGCACCCATCCACGCATGGCGTGCTCCGCGTGCTTCTGGAGCTCGATGGCGAGAATGTGATCAGCGCCGTGCCCGACATCGGCTATCTGCACACCGGCATCGAGAAGAGCTGCGAGGATAAGACCTATTCGCAGGCCATTACGCTGACGGACCGCATCGATTACCTCAACCCCCTGGGTAACAACCTGGTGTACTGTTTGGCGGTTGAGAAGCTGCTGGGATTGGAAGTGCCCAAGCGCGCGCAGTATGTGCGCGTGATGCTCGTCGAGTTGCAGCGCATCTCCTCGCACCTGGTTTGGCTCGGCACGCATGCCATCGATATGGGCGCTATGTCCGTGCTGCTCTATTGTTTCCGTGAACGCGAGGAGATCCTGAAGATTTTCGAGCGTTTCTCTGGGCAACGCATGATGACCAGCTATATCCGCATCGGCGGGCTGGCGTTGGAACCGCCGGCGGGCTGGCGCGAACCCGTCAAGCGATTCTTGGAGATGATGCCCGCCCGGGTGGATGAATACGAAGCACTGCTCACCGAAAACCGCATCTGGAAGGGCCGATTGCAGGGCGTCGGCCGCCTTTCACCCGATGATCTGATTGCGATGAGCACGACTGGACCCGGCCTGCGCGCCTCCGGCGTTGCTTACGATAACCGCAAACTCTTCCCGTATTCCTCGTATGAAGAATTCGATTTCACCGTGCCAACGCGCACGGAGACGGACTGTTATGCCCGGTATCTGGTGCGTGTTGCGGAAATGCGCGAAAGCTTGAAAATCATCAAGCAGGCTATGGACAAGATCACCGATCAGGGTCCGATTAAGGCCGAAGCACCGGGAATTGTGCCACCGCAGCGCGAGAAGATGAAGACGGAGATGGAAGCGCTGATCTACCATTTCAAGATTTTCACGGAAGGGTTTTCCCCGGCCCCGGGCGAAGCCTATGTCGCCGTCGAGTCGCCACGCGGAGAACTCGGCTGCTTCGTCGCCAGCGACGGCTCGCCCAAACCGTTGCGTGTCCACTTCCGTTCGCCGTCCTTCATTAACTTGCAGGCCCTTCCGCGCATGGTGAAGGGCCAGTTGATCGCCGATACCGTTGCGTGTATCGGCACCATTGACATCGTTCTGGGGGAAGTGGACAGGTAATCATGGAACTCTCGCCAAAACTCGCCTCCAAATTCGAACTCCTACAGAACCGCTATCCCGTGAAGCGCAGCGCGCTCATTCCCATGATGATGTACGCGCAGGATGAATACGGCTACATCACCGACGAGATGGTGAACGAGCTTGCGACGCGATTGGATTTGCGGCCCGTGGAGGTCGAAGAAACCCTAGCCTACTATTCGATGCTGCACCGCAAGCCTCAGGGAAAGCATCACGTGCAGGTGTGCACCAACGTGGCATGCATGCTGCGCGGCGGCGCGGAGCTTCTGGCGCACGCCAAGAAGCGCCTGGAAATCGGGCACAAGGAAACCACGCAGGACGGCGTTTTTTCGCTGGAGGAAGTGGAATGTATCGGCGCCTGCACTGGCGCCCCCGCGATGCAGGTGAATTACGACTACTACGAAAACCTTACGCCGCTGAAATTCGACCGCATTATCGAGGAACTCGACAAGGGTGGTCACCCCGCTCCCGTCCCCGTCATTACCGGCGCTCTGCGCGAGCGCGACAAGCAGGAGATCCCACTCATCAGCAAACGATGGGGCATCAAAGATTCCTACAAAATTGAGGTCTATCTGCAGAACGGCGGCTATCAGGCACTCGAGAAGGCGCTGAAGCAGATGACGCCCGATTCCATCATTGACGAGGTCAAGAAATCCAGTTTACGCGGCCGCGGCGGCGCGGGATTCCCTACCGGCATGAAGTGGTCCTTTGTGCCCAAGGATTCCCCGAAGCCCAAATACGTCATCTGCAACGCTGATGAGTCCGAGCCGGGCAGCTGCAAGGATCGCCCGTTGATGGAAATGGATCCTCATCAGCTCATCGAAGGCATCATCATCGCCGGGCGGGCTATTAATGCGCATAACGGTTTTATCTATATTCGCGGAGAATACCGCTATGTCCTGGACATCGTGGAGGCAGCCCTCGAGGAAGCCTATGCGCGTGGTTACTTGGGCAAGAATATTCTCGACTCCGGCTTCGATTTCGACCTGTTGATTCACACGGGCGCAGGGGCATACGAGTGCGGCGAAGAATCGGCGCTGATGGAATCGCTGGAAGGCAAGCGCGGCTATCCCCGCATCAAGCCTCCCTTCCCCGCGATTGTAGGGCTATATGGCTGCCCAACGATAATCAACAACGTGGAGTCGCTGAGTTCCGTGCCCGCCATCATTCTGGAGGGTGGCGAAGCTTACGCTAATCGCGGCACACCGAAAAATGGCGGCACCCGCCTTCTGTGCATTTCCGGGCACGTCAATAAGCCCGGCATCTACGAAATTCCGCTGGGCTTGAATATGAAGAAGTTCATTTATGAAGTGGCCGGCGGCATACGGGGCGGCAAGAAGCTCAAAGCCGTGATTCCGGGCGGCAGTTCCTGCCCTTTCCTGAAAGCGGACGAAATAGATATCCCCATGGACTACGATTCGCTGGCCAAGGCCGGCTCGATGCTTGGATCCGGCGGCATGGTGGTCATGGATGAAGACACCTGCATGGTGGACATGGCCCGGCGCGTGATGCATTTCTACGCGCATGAATCCTGCGGCTGGTGTATTCCCTGCCGCGAAGGCACATCGTGGCTCCGCAAGATGCTGGAGCGCTTTCACGCCGGACTTGGCCGCTCTGAAGACATTGACACGGTTGGCGAACTTGCAAGGAACATGCTGGGGCGCACCTTCTGTCCCCTCGGGGATGCCGCGGCCATGCCGACCATCAGTATCGTCACAAAGTTCCGCAACGAATTTGAGGATCACCTGCACGGGAAATGCGCGTACAAATCCGCTGAGTCGCTTATGGCATCGCGGTAGGGACCAATGGCTGAAACGAAGCTCCTTAATCTGAAAATAAACGACCGCGAAGTCCAGGTGCCCCAGGGCACGCTGGTGATTGAAGCTACGAGGCGGCTCGGCATCGAAGTGCCGTCCTTCTGTTATTACCCGGGCTTGTCTTTGCAGGCTGCTTGCCGCATGTGCCTTGTGGAAGTTGAAAAAATGCCCAAGCTGCAGACCGCATGCACGCTCGTTGCTTCGGAGGGCATGGTCGTCCGCACGAACAGCGATCAGGTGCGCAATGCGCGCAGGTACATGCTGGAATTCCTGCTGACCAATCATCCGCTCGATTGCCCGGTGTGCGACAAGGGCGGCGAGTGCGAATTGC
>CAYOOS010000047.1:0-15882 GCA_964405585.1 uncultured Acidobacteriaceae bacterium
CATTCACACCACTCTGGCACGCCGGAAGCGCGCGGCTTCGGGCGGGATGAAGATCTCTTGCAGGATGACGACATTGGGGCAAGCAGCGGTCGATTCCTATAGAGGCGGGAGCGACCCAAGAACGCAGGTCCTTCCATGCTCAGTGTAAACGGGAGTGTCTGTGTCACAGAGACTCGCACTGCAGGAGTATTAGAGATCGTCGAGGTCTTCGTGGAATTTTAGAGGAGTGATTTTTTGGGTTAGTTTGACGCCGTTCTTGCGGATGCCGGCGAGGATGGCGCGGCGCGTTTCGATGGGAAGCATTTCCGGGGCGAAGACTCCAGGGAATTCACGCGGGAAAAATTTGATAAAGAGGGCGGCGATGTGGGCGGTTGCATAGGCTACGGGTGTGGTGAAACGGCCCTGGCGGCGGATCTGGTAGAGCGTGGGAAATGAGGCGTCGGTACGGATGAGGAGATGTTGGTCGTCCTTGGGGGAATGCTTGACGCCGCGAACGAGGACTGAGGCGGCGAAACGCGCGTTCTGCAGGATGCCCTGGCGGATGAGGGCCGCGATTTTGCGAGGCGAGAAGGTTTCAGGGAAACGGAGGCGGGGGATGCCGCGGGATTTGGAAAGTTTGCCCTGTTTGTGCCAGCGGCGAAGGCGGTCGAATTCGTTGCCGCCAATTTTCACGTCGAGGTCTTGCATCGGGATGGAGTACGGAAGCGTGGCGACTTCATCCTGAGCAGCGAGGACGACGTTGACGGGGCCGATGGGGTCGGGGAAGCGGAACTTTTCGAGCTCGGAGAAGCGCTTGGCCAGTTGGAATTTTTTCTGGCGATAGATGCGCGGGTGCGAGATTGCTTCGTCGAAGGAGACTTCGGGGGACCATTGCGAGATGGGATCATCGCTCTCTGAGCTTTCGTAGAGGCGGATTTGAACCGACTGGACTTCGCTGAGGAGTTCGGCGGCGCGTTTTACGAGCAAATTGGTGAGGCCCGGTGCCGCGCCAGTATTAATCAATGCGGTGCGGCGCTTGTCCTGGAATTTCTTGACGTAGCGGAATTGCTCGGGCTTGAAAGGGTTGCGCGTGAGGTGAGAGCTGAGATCCACGTAGTGGGCGCGAAGGCGCAGAGCGGCGCGGAGAACGATTTCATTGAAGACGGAAGCGGAGGCGTTGACGATCAACTGACAGCCCCTGGCGGCGCGAACGATAGCGCGGAGGTTGCGGGCGTTGACGGGGGTGACAGCGATGGTGGACCGTTTGCCGAGGAAACGGCGGGCGCGGGCAGGATCGCGGTCGCCACACCAGACATCGTGGCCCTGGCGTTCCAGAAGTTGTGCGAGGAGCGAACCGGTGGCTCCTGCTCCCAGAATGAAGATGCGCATGATTTCAGAAAACTGTATCACAGGGGTGGCGGGAGCGGCGCGCGGAAGGCGTGCGAAATAGCGGGAATTGAACTAGGAATTGCAGAGGCGTAAACTAGGCGGATTAACTCCGACCCCGCTGGCCTACGGGAGAGACAGCCCAGGGCGGCGGGGCGAGGCGAGCCGGGAAGGGTTCGCCGAGGGTTTGGGTGGAAACGCCCGAGCCTCCCTGCGGTGATAAAGTCGCCGCGTTTGGAAAGGAGCCCGCAAGCCGGAAATATACAGATTTCCGGGGGGGCCCGGTTCCATGTGCGAATCGGGTTTTTTATTTGAGGGTTGATATGACGATGAGCTTGTACGACAAATTTGGCAGGCAGATCACGGACTTGCGGATATCGGTCACGGACAGGTGCAATTTCCGGTGTGTGTATTGCCGTTCCGCCGACCCGGAAAACTACCGGGATCACGACGAGATTCTGTCGTGGACGGAATTGAAGAGGCTGGCGAAGATTTTCGTGGGGTTGGGGATTCGCAAGGTGCGCATCACGGGCGGGGAACCGCTGGTGCGCCAGGGAGTGGAAGAGTACATCGCGTATTTAAAGGGGCTGGGCGTGGAGGATTTATCCATCACGACCAACGGCCACCTACTGGCGGAGCGGTGCGAGCGATTGATTGCCGCGGGGCTGCAGCGCATCAACATCAGCCTGGATTCGCTGGAGCCCGGCAAGTTTGAGAGGATTACGCGGACGCAGTCGTACGGGAACGTGCTGGAAGGAATTGAGGTGGTGCAGAAGTCGCGGCTGGCTCCGGCGAAGGTAAATGCGGTGCTGGTGCGCGGGCTGAATGATAACGAAGTGGAAGCTTTCGCGGCGTTTGCGCGAGAGCGCGGAGTGATTATGCGGTTCATCGAGTTTATGCCGCTGGATGCGGACCGACACTGGTCGCGCGAGTTGGTGGTGCCCGCGGCGGAAGTTTTCGAGCGGATCCATGCGCAGTGGCCGCTGGAGCAGATTCCACACGAGAAAAGCGAGACAGCGAGGAAATACCGGTTCGCGGACGGCGCGCCGGGACAGATCGGGTTGATTGCGCCGGTGACGCAGGCCTTTTGCGGGCATTGTTCGCGGATACGGCTGACGGCGGACGGCAAGATGCGCACGTGCCTGTTCAGCAAGGAAGACCATGACATGCGCGGACTTTTGCGAGGCAAGGCGGGGGATGAGGAAATTGTGGAATGGGTGAAAGCGATGGTGATGGAGAAAGAGGAAGGCCACGAGATTAATGAGCCGGGGTTCGTGCCGCCTTCACGAACGATGGTGTTTATCGGGGGATAGCTGCCAGGGCGTGGCGGAGTGAGTTGCCGCCTAAGTTAATGTAACGGCGCTAGTAAATCTGACGAAAAGGCGCAAGAATTCATCTGAGTAGACAGGGATACCGAGGGGTTTGCAGAGTAGCCAGAGAGCGCATGCTGGAGCTGTGTCAGCGGCGAATTTGGGTTGGGCTTAAAGGTAACGACGGAGAAAGCATGGCGGAACACGACGAAGACCAGGATGAGCTTCCCGAAGAGCCGCAGCGGTTGTTCACGTTGACGGAGGCGGAACGCACGCGGCGCGAGCTGGAGCCATTTTTGATCGAGGCGATTGACGCGCGGAAGAAGCTAAGCGGGCTGGAAGATGAACTGAACGCGGTTTCCACGCGGATTCTGATGATGGGCGGAATCCTGGTGCCGTACGCGAAGCTGGCCGCAAAGCGCCTGGAGCATCAGGCGCTTACGGATATCCTGAAAACGAATCTGGAGAAGATACTCTCGACGGGCTGCCTGATCAAGGACCTGGACGTGGGCTTGCTGGATTTTCCATCGGTCATTGGGAACGAGGAAGTTTATTTGTGCTGGAAGTTGGGGGAAGATCGCATCCGTTACTACCACCGCCAGAATGAGGGCTATTCCGGAAGAAAACCGCTTGATCCGCGCGACTTGGGCCCTGGGGATCAGGTGCAGTAGGTGTTTCCGGCGATCGCGGGCAATACCTTTAGGACCTTCAGCATCAATAAATAGTAGTTATGGCTCTTCCGAATGTGACCTCAGGGGGTGAAACCCCTAAATCTTTGACAATAATCGGCACGGCTGAAGGCGTGCCCTGACGGAGCCCACGTGAGTGAAAATCGATTGAAGGATTCCGCGAGTCCGTATTTGCGTTCGGCGGCGCACCAGCCGATTGACTGGCATGAATGGGGAGAGAGTGCGTTTGCGCGCGCGAAGAGCGAGGATAAGCCGATCCTCCTGGATATCGGCGCGGTGTGGTGCCACTGGTGCCATGTGATCGACCGGGAGAGTTACGAGAACCCGGAAATTTCCAAGATCATCAACGAACATTTTGTGGCCGTGAAGGTGGACCGCGACGAGCGGCCAGACGTGGATTCGCGCTATCAGGCCGCGATCAGCGCGATCAGCGGGCAGGGCGGGTGGCCGTTGACGGGATTCCTGATGCCTGACGGGAAACCGTTTTTTGGGGGCACGTATTTCCCGCCCGAGGATCAGATGGGGCGGCCGGGATTCCGGCGCGTGCTGCTGGCGGTAGCCGATGCGTATAAACAGAAACGCGCTGATTTGTTGCGCACGGCGGATGCGCTGGCGGAGGCAGTGGCGAAGGCGGAGATCTTTTCGGGGGCGCGCGCGGAATTTGATTTGAGCATCGTGGATGCGCAGATCAGCTCGATCACACAGCTATTCGATATTCGGAACGGGGGATTCGGGCAAGCGCCAAAGTTTCCGCACGCTTCGGTAATTGACCTGGTGCTGGAACGGTACCGGCAGACGGGAGAGAAACACCTGCTGGCGATGGCGGAGATGACTCTGGAGAAGATGGCGAAGGGCGGGGTGTATGACCAGTTGGCGGGAGGGTTTCACCGCTATTCGGTGGATGAACGGTGGCTGGTGCCGCACTTCGAGAAGATGAGCTACGACAATTCAGAACTGCTGAAGAACTACCTGCATGGGTGGCAAGTGACGGGGAATCCAGTTTTGCGGGAGACGGCGCAGGGCATCATTGGGTGGGTGAACGAGGTTTTGTCTGATCAGGATAGGGGCGGGTTTTACGCGAGCCAGGATGCGGACTACTCGCTGGACGACGATGGGGACTATTTCACCTGGACGGTAGAGGAGTTGCGTGGCGCGCTTGCTTCGGAAGAGGCGCGGATCATGGAACTCCACTACGACGTGGAACCCCACGGCGAGATGCACCATAACCCGTCGAAAAATGTGCTGTGGATTGCGCGGGATGCCGGCGAGATTGGGAAAACCCTGGGGCTTGACGAGGCGCAGGTCCGGCTGAAGATTGCCAAAGCAAAAATCAAAATGATGCAGGCGAGAATGCCGCGGCCCACGCCGTTTGTCGATGAGACGATGTATGTGAGTTGGAATGCCATGTTCGTTTCGGCGTATTTGGAAGCCTCGCGCATACTTCCCAGCGCCGTGTGGGAAAAGTGTGGGGCGTTTGCGCGAAAGACGATGGAACGTATGTTGGGGGAGGCGTGGAGTGAGGAGCAGGGGTTTGCGCATCGGATTGGCGGGGCTCCACTTCGCGGGTCGCTGGACGACCAGGTGTTTGGCGTGATCGCGCTGCTGGATGCTTTCGAGGCTACGCTTGAGCCGCGATATTTTCAGGCGGCGGAGCGGACGATGGATTTGACGATCGAGAAGTATGGCGATGCGGAAGGCGGAGGGTTTTATGATCGGGCCTCGGATGCGCCGGCGATGGGTGGATTGGAGGTACGGCGAAAGCCGTTCCAGGATTCGCCGACGCCTAGCGCAAATTCCGTGGCGGTGCTGGCGCTGACGCGGATGCATGCGTACACGGAGGATCAGCGATATTACGAATGGGCAAAAAAGACATTGGAGGCGTTCGCGGGGATCGCGCCACAGTATGGGTTGTTTGCGGCGACGTATGGGCTCGCTGCGACCTTGTTTGCGGAGCACCCGACACAGGTGGTGATCACGGGTGCTTCTGGTGATGAGGCGGCGTTGAAACTTGAAGAGGCGGCGAATAGCGTTTTTCGGTTTGGCAAGGCGGTGTTGCGCGTGACGCCCGAAGTATCGCTTGAGAATTTGCCGACGGCACTGCGGAATACGCTGCCTCACCTAGCAAAAGACGTCGCTGCCGCGATGGTGTGCTCTGGGAGCACGTGTTCGCCGCCGACAAGCGATCCGGCGCCGCTGGTGGCGATGCTTAGAGGCGAAGGACACAAGAGCGCGGCAACCCAGGCATTAGGTGAGAAAAGTTGAAAAAACGAATAAAGAGCTATTTATGGCGAGTGAGAATGTAAGATTCGGAGAAGGCGTCGTGGTCTTCAGCGTGTTCTAGCGCGAACTTTCTCAATTCTGCCGTACCGGAGGAAAGCAACTTGCTGTTCGGACCTTTGACATAGGAGAGGCCCAGCGTTCCGGCATCCGCTTGTTTGGTGACCCAATCGTCATTCAGAAAATCGATGCGGGCGGTATCGCTTTTGAAAGTAAGACGTCCAAAAACGTGACCTTCAATTGCGGGGTATGGAATGTCCTGGAGTTTTTCCGTATCTGGTGTTTCCAAATCGATGAACAGATAGGCCCCGAGGCGGACTAAGCGGGCCGTTGCGCGCAACGTACCGCCAGCGTCATTAAACTTTGGGATTGTCACGTCATAGTTAGATTCGGCCTCTGCGGCGCTGAAAATGACAGAGGCGGGCTTTTCGCTTGGATCCTGTTTTGCATCGGTCTGGTTTTTAACTTGCCACTCGCCTAGGAGTTGCTTCTCAAAAACATTGTCATCTTTGTTGAACAGGGGGAAAAGAGAATCCTGCGGAGCACAGCCGACCAATATGGAGATCGCAGCGAGAACTGGGATGAGGCGAATGGTCTTGAACATCTCAATGCCTCCGTAAATCGAAAACCGGGGGATGATCTGTATCATCGCCCCCCGGTTTGCTTTCGTCCAGAGAATCGGAGAATTACTTTTTGGGGCGGGATTCGGGTGGGACCATGCCGTTGTTGCGATAGTAGACGACGAGCGCGCCGTAGTGCTCGCCGGAATGCTCGATTAGGCCGTAGGCCAGATCATAGAGGCGATCGAGATGCGGGCCGCCATCGTTGACCGCTTCATTCAGCCCCTTGTCGCCCTTCTTCTTGATTTCGGCGGCGCCATCGGCAACGCACTGCTTCACAAAGGCCACGATCTGAGCCTTGGTCTGCAGATTGTCCTGTTTGGGATCGTCCGGGTAGCGGGGCTTTTTTCCGTCAGCAATGTCCGTGAAGTAATACATGGAGCCTGCTACGTGCAGGAGCATTGCGCCGAAGGTGCGAGATTCCGGGGCGGGCTTGTAGGCGTACTTGCCCTCCGGAAAATCCTCGGCCATGGCGATGAGTTTGCGACCGATATCGTTCCACTGCTCTAAAACCGTATCCGAAGGACTGAGTGCAGGTTTCGGCTCGGGCTTTTTCGCCCCCATGTCCTGCGCCCGTACGGGAAGCGCTACAAGACAGACGGCAAAAAGAAGCAAAGCAACCACAGGGACTTTTCTCATTTTTCTCTCCTTTAGTTGTTCCGGCAGGGGGCCGTTATATCAGACGCACGTGCGGATGGGAAGTCGTTCGAGACCCGAAAGCGCCAGGAAGTTGAAATGGTGAATTGTGAGGATTTGTTGGAAACTTCGGAAACGGCTGCAATGAGTTGAAAGGAGAAGGCTTATTGTCGGTGAGCAGTACGTTACAGACGCCCGGAATTAGCTCCCCAGCATGGTATCCTAGTATTTTACCACTGAGGGAGAACCAGCGTTGAACTGGGGTTGGATTCTATTGCGGAGCGCGGTGGGGTTGGGGATTGTGGCCACCCTATATTTGTCGCAGCGCTTCTGGTACCGGAGCATTTGGCGGGTTACCTCGAATTGGGGCCGCACGTGGCTTCGCGTGGGCGTACGACTGGTGTATCTCAGCGCGCTCTTGCTGATCATCCTGGCGATCGCCGACGGGATCCGGCAGGATCACGGGCGCATCCTGCCAAACCATTCACCTGCAGCGGCGTTTACGGGATTGTGGTTTTTTAGCGCGCTGCTGGCGTATATCGGCGTGAAGGCAGTACACACCGTCGAATGGGTATGGCATCGCGTGCACAAGGCTGCGCCGCCTGCCTTGGCTTCCGCGATGACGCGGCCTGCGGCGAACGAGGATTTCATACCTGATCCTTCGCGGCGCACTTTTTTCAAGACCGCCAGCGTGGTAGCGGGCGCAGCGCCGTTCCTCAGCGTGATGTACGGATTTGCGGCGGAACGTTTGCGGTATGAATTGCGGCGCATCGAAATCCCGATGGCAAACCTGCCTCCGGAACTTGACGGGCTGGAAATCGTTCAGATCAGCGACATTCATTTGAGCGGCTACATGACGCGCGAATCGGTGCGGCGCGCCGTGGACATGGCGAATGGAGTTGGCGCGGACCTGGCGGTGGTTACGGGCGACCTGATCACCGGAATGCATGATTCCATTGCGGAATGCGTGGAGGAAGTGCGGCACCTGAGAGCGCCACTGGGTGTTTACGGGTGCAACGGCAACCACGAGATTTACGCGCGTGTTGAGGATCTGGCGCAACGGCTTTACCAGCAAGCAGGGATGAAACTGCTACGGCGCGAAAACGCGGTGATTGCCTACAAGGGCGCGCAGTTCAACCTGATTGGCGTGGATTATCAGCGAGAACGCATGCCCAGCGGACGCAAAGTGCAGATGCTGGACAATCTGGAACCACTGGTGCGCCGCGATATTCCGAACATATTGCTTTCGCACAATCCCAATTCGTTTAATCGCGCGGCGGAATTGGGGATCGAGCTGTCGCTGGCCGGGCATACGCATGGCGGGCAAGTGAAGGTGGAGATTTTGGACGTGAGTCTGAGCCCGGCGCGATTCATCACAGATTACATTGCCGGACTGTATCAACGGCCGCTGTTGATGCCGGATATGCCGCGGCGCATGGGCGAGACGATCAAGCTGATGCCCAACGCGCCGAAGGGGCTGGCAGCGCTGTACGTCAACCGTGGTCTGGGAACGGTGGGTGCTCCCGTGCGTTTGGGTGTGCCGCCGGAGATTTCGCATATTGTGCTGCGACGCGCTTAAGCGGGAAGCTACCTACCTGTTAGTTCTGCAGTAGCCGACACTCCTTCCTTTTTGCTGCGATACTAGACTTGCGCGCTCAACGTTGGACGCGGGCCGATGCTCCATGTGCAAATGCCCGAACTTGGTCCAATGTGGCCATCGTCGTGTCGCCTGGAAACGTCGTGAGCAGCGCTCCATGCGCCCAGCCGAGTTTCACAGCTTCTTCCGCAGGCTCCCCTGCGAGGACTCCGTAGAAGAAGCCAGACGCAAACCCATCACCTCCGCCAATCCTGTCGTACACGTCAAGTTGACATTGGGGGGATACATAACTCTTACCGTTGATCCAGGCCACCGCGCCCCAGCTGTGACGATTGGTCGAATGGACTTCGCGCAGCGTGGTGACAATGATTTTGATATGAGGGTAGCGCTCTACCACCTTCTCAATCGTTGAGAGAAAGGTGGTTGGATCGAGCTTCGATATCCCACTCGCTTCGGGGCCTTTCATTCCCAGACCTTTCTGCAGGTCTTCCTCGTTGCCAACGAGAACGTCGACGTTTTTGACGATTCGATCAACGACTTGCCGCGCTCTTTCCTGGCCACCGGAGAGGTTCCAGAGCTTTTCGCGGAAATTCAGGTCGAACGACACGACTGCGCCCGAGCTTTTTGCCGCACGCATGCCTTCAATGATCAATTCCGGTGTGGACTCAGAAAGAGCAGCGAAAATTCCGCCGCTGTGAAACCAGCGAACTCCACCGCTGAATATAGCTGTCCAGTCGAAATCGCCCGGCTTGAGTTGCGCCGCAGCTTCATTCGCCCGGTTATAGAAAACGACCGGTGCCCTCATCCCAAAGGCGCGATCACTGTAGACGGTGGCAATATTCGGTCCGGTCACTCCGTTGTGTTGGAAAAACTTGTAGAAGGGTTTGACACCCACGGCACGCACACGCTCGGCCACGAGGTCCCCGATTGGGTATTTCACCATGGCGCTAACGATTCCAGTTTGGAGACCGAAGCAGTCGGCCAGGTTGGCGGCAACGTTGAATTCGCCGCCGCTAACGTAAATTTGGCACTCATGAGCTTTGCGAAAAGGAATGATGCCGGGATCAAGCCGATGAACGAGCCCACCGAGTGAGACAAAATCCAAAGCAGCTGATTCCTTAATCGCCAGACCATAGTTCATATCATTGCCTTAGTAATTGGATGAAACGTACAAACGGAATCCTAGGAGCAAACCAGTGTCGCGTCAACAGTGCTGCCCGCATTTGAGGTGCATAACAATCGATGCGTTGCGGCGTACAATGGCGGAACATTCTTTGGATTGATATTCGTGGAAGCGCGTTTACCGGATCCATGACAGCGAAAAAGATGTAAGGACATAAACGAAGTCAGCCGTCCTTCCAAAACACGCCAGACAAGCGGCGAAGAGTTGATTTTTGACTGCGGAAACCAATATGGTTGTTTACGCGTCAAAGCGAATCGGGGAATACCCTCTCCCTTACGCGCAAAGGATAAGAAATGAAAATAATTTATCGTCTGTGGATCGTGTCTGGAATTTTGTTGGTGGGGATTTCGCTGGCCCCAATTCGCGCGCATGTTGCCGCGGATGATAAGCCGTTGTACGGCTATTCTCCGGAATCCTCGCGGAGCGAGCGACAGTGGGAAGAGAAGCTGCGAGCCGTGCCGAGCACGGACAATCTGCGCGCTTACATGGAGCATCTTTCCGCGAAGCCGCACCACGTCGGTTCTCCTCGCGACAAGGAGAATGCGGAATGGATTGCGGCGAAATTCAAGGAATTCGGCCTCGAGACACACATCGAGTCGTACGACGTGCTGTTCCCCACGCCGAATGAGCGGCAGGTGGAACTGCTGGATTGCGGCGCAAGTGGAACAAATTGTCAGACGAAATTCACCGCGAAACTCGAAGAACCCAGCTTGCCGGAGGACCCCACTTCCAATCAGAAATCCGAGCAACTCCCCACATTTAATGCGTACTCGAGGGATGGAGATGTCACCGCGCCGCTCGTTTACGTAAATTACGGAATTCCGGAAGATTACGAGCAACTGGAGAAGCTCGGCGTCTCCGTGAAAGGGGCGATCGTGATTTCGCGCTACGGACATTCCTGGCGCGGCATCAAGCCCAAGGTGGCCGCGGAGCATGGTGCGATCGGCTGCCTGATCTATTCCGATCCACATGAAGACGGGTATTTCCGCGGCGAGACATTCCCTGGCGGGCCCTATCGCCCGAAGGATGGAGCGCAGCGCGGAAGTGTCGCTGATGATCCCATCTATCCAGGTGATCCGCTCACTCCTGGAGTAGCCGCAACGAAAAATGCGAAGCGCCTGGAGCTGAAGGATGTTCCGGTGATCACAAAGATTCCCGTGCTGCCGATTTCTTACGGGGATGCGCAGCCGCTGCTGGCATCGCTTGCGGGCCCGGTGCCCCCGGCAGGGTGGCGTGGAAACTTGCCGCTGACGTATCGAGTGGGGCCGAGCACGTTGAAAGTGCATCTGAAGGTGAAGTTCAATTGGGACTTGAAACCCATTTACGACGTCATCGGGAAAATTCCCGGAACCACGGACGGGGACCAGTGGGTGATTCGCGGAAATCATCATGACGCCTGGGTGAATGGAGCCGAGGACCCTATTTCCGGGCAAGTGGCGATGATGGAAGAAGCGCGCTCGTTTGGCGAACTGCTGAAGCAGGGATGGAAGCCGAAGCGCACGATCATTTATTGTGCATGGGATGCGGAAGAACCCGGCCTGATTGGCTCGACGGAATGGGTGGAAGAGCATGGCGAGGAATTACGCCTGCACGCGGTTGCGTACGTCAATTCGGACAGCAATGCCCGCGGGTATCTCGGCGCCGAGGGATCGCACACGCTGGAAAAGCTGCTCAATGATGTCGCGCGCGATGTGCAAGATCCAGAAACGAAGCTGTCGGCCTGGAAGCGCGAGCAGCTTGCCGAGATTGAGGCAGCCAGCACGGCAGAAGAGCGGCAGGAAGTACGGAACCGGAGCGATCTGCGCATCGGAGCGCTCGGGTCCGGTTCGGACTATGGAGCGTTCCTGCAGCACGCGGGCATCGCGTCCTTGAACATCGGTTACGGCGGCGAGGATGGCGGCGGTATCTATCATTCGATTTATGACGATTTTTACTGGTACACGCATTTCAGCGACGTGGATTTTGTGTACGGACGCGCTTTGGCACAGACGGGCAGCACCGTGGTGATGAGGCTGGCGAATGCGGACATCTTGCCGTTCGAGTTCACGAATTTTGCCGAGACGGTACAAACCTATGTGAAGCAGCTCAAGAAGCTGCTGAAAGAAAAGCAGGAGGAGATCGTGGAACGGAATCGCGAGATCGAAGAGGGAGTATTTGAGGCCGTCAATGATCCGCGTCACCCCACGGTTGCTCCGAGAGCGGAAAGCGTGCCGCCCTTCCTGAATTTTGCGCCGCTGGATAACGCTGTGGCGGAGCTCGCAAAGAGCGCTGAAGCGTACAAGAAAGCGTACGAAGTGGCGAGCGCAAAAGCCGACTTCGGGAAGGCTTCTGCCGCCACGTTGAATCTTTTGTTGGCGCAAAACGAACAGCAACTCACGCGCGAGGAGGGGCTCCCCGGACGGCCATGGTTCAAGCATGAGATTTACGCTCCCGGGCAGTACACGGGATATGAAGCCAAAACGCTGCCAGCGGTTCGCGAGGCACTGGAATTGAAGCGCTGGAAGCAAGCCGAAGACGAGGTTGTGGTCGTCGCAAAAGTGCTGCAAAGCGAGGCGGAGTACATTTCCGCGGCGGCCGCGAAGTTGTCGGCTTTGCACTAGAATAAAGATGTCAGGGAATGCGCTTCGGGGCATTTCCCGGTATTGCGTAGTGCAGGAGTTCGCTTATTCCTTCCTATAATCTTGCGATCGTGGGCTTCGGCCACGTGGGCCGCGCCCTGCTTCGACAGTTGATTTCCAAAGAAACCGAATTGCGCAGGAAATACGATGTGCGCTGGCGGTTGACGGGCATTGCTTCTCGCCGCATCGGATGGATCGCGGAACCCGACGGTTTGAATCCGATTGCCATGCTGAACGGTCATTTCCCAAGCCAGACACAACCTGTGCGCAATGTGCGGGAATGGCTGGAGCGGGCAAAGGCGGATGTGTTGTTTGAGGCGAGTTCGTTGAATGCGGAAACCGGCCAGCCCGCGATCGAACACATTGCCGCGGCGCTGGAGATGGGAGCGCACGCCATCAGCGCCAACAAAGGGCCGCTGGTGCATGCCTACCGCGAACTGACGGCGCTGGCGAAGGAGAAGGGACGGAAGTTCCTGTTCGAGTCCACAGTGATGGATGGGGTGCCGATCTTCTCGTTGTTTCCGCTGGGGCTGCCGGCGACGGAGCTGCGAGGATTTTCCGGCGTGCTGAATTCGACCAGCAACGTGGTGATTACCGAAATGGAGAAGGGAAGATCGTTCGACGAGGGAGTGAAGCGCGCACAGACTTTGGGAATTGCGGAAACCGACCCGGCGCAGGACGTGGATGGCTGGGACTCCGCGATTAAAGTTGCGGCGCTTGCGACGGTGCTGATGGGCGTGCCGACGCGCGTGGACCAGGTGCAGCGCACGGGGATTCGCGATCTGAGCGAGGAAAAGATTCGTTCGGTGCGGGCGGCGGGGATGCGCTACAAGCTGGTCTGCCGTGCAGAACGGCGGGGCGAAGGCGCGGACTGCCGGGTGAGCCCCGAGCTTCTGCTGCTGACGGACCCAATGGCTGGACTGGAAGGCACGAGTTCCGCGATACGTTTCGATCTCGACGTATTTGGATTATCGGTTGTAGAGCACAATCCCAGCGTGGATGCGACCGGCTATGGGATGCTGGCAGATTTTCTGCGCGTGGCACAGTCGTGATTTGCTTCGTTGCGCAGGCTAGCCTGCGCGTATGCCATCGGGGACGCTGCGTTCCGGCACGGCGAGAACCGGCGTGATGCCGTCGGCATAGCCAATGTCGAAGAGCATGCCTTCAGAAATTTCTCCTGCCATTTTGCGCGGTTCCAGGTTCACGACGAAGAGGGCTTGCCGGCCTTCGATCTCCTTGGGATTGGCGCGTTCCTGCTTGATGCCCGCCAGGATGACGCGTGTGTGATCGCCAAAACTGACGGTAAGCTTCATGAGTTTTTCAGAGCGCGCCACTTCATCGACTTTTTGAATTATACCAACGCGAATGTCCAAGGCTTCAAAAGCTGAGAACGGAACGAGGGACTTTACCGGTGCTGGTTTGAATTCACTCATGGTCTACCCTCGGAAGTGGGTCGCGTAGCCTGGTGTGGGGATCGATGCATCGCAGCGCGCGTCGCGAATGGGGGGATCGGCTGCAAGACGCAATGGAATTACGCCGGCCCAGACGGGGAACGCGTAGTCGTCAGCATCGTCCTCGACTTCGCCGGTGCGGACTTTGGCGGAGACTTCTGTCAGCGGGAGTTTCAGGATGCTGGTGGCTTTCAGCTCTTTTTCGTTTGGCTGGCGCGCGTCATTCCAGCGGCCTGGGAGCAGCTTTTCCGTGAAGGCCCGAAGCGCTTGCAGTTTTTCGGCGGGGTCGTCGATCAGCACGGCATTGCCAAGCGCAACCACGGAACGATAATTCATGGAGTGATTGAAAACCGAGCGTGCCAAAACGAGGCCATCGGTGAGCGTGACCGTTATGCAGACGGGAAGGCCGCCACTCAACCCGCGAAGCATGCGGCTGGCCGCGGAGCCGTGAATATAGAGGGCATCGGCGATGCGCGCAAACATCGTGGGAATAACAAAGGGTTGGGCGTCTTGCGCGAAGCCGACGTGGCAGACGAACGCTTCATCAAGGATTTTGTAGATGGCATCGCGATCATATAAGGCTCGATTGGCTTCGCGGACGACGCGAGTGCGCTCTGAAGCGGGAAACGAATTGGACACGGGAAACCTCGTTTGAGATGCGCGGCGCGGAGTTGATAGCCGGCGCTGCAGCGGCATGAGTGGGAAACGACCCGAGCATGCTAACACGCCGCGACGCCGGTATGAGAAACTACACGTTCTGAGGGTGAAGTTACCTTAGAGAATCGAGCTGGAACCATGAGTACAGCGGGATTGAATCGCAGCGCAGTGGACACATTGGACATTGGCTGGGTGCGGGGACAATTTCCTTCGCTGCAGACGAAGGTGAATGGGCAGGCCGCGGTGTTTCTGGATGGCCCGGCAGGGACGCAGGTGCCCACGCAGGTGATGCACGCGATTCAGAACTACTTGATGAGCGCGAATGCGAATACTGGAGGTGCGTTCCTCACCAGCTGGCGCAGCGACGAGATCATTTCCGGGACGCGCGCAGCCATGAGCGATTTCTTTCACTGCGACAAGGATGAGGTGGTGTTCGGGCAGAACATGACCACGATTACGCTGGGGATTTCGCGGGCGATTGGTCGCGAACTAAAGCCCGGAGACGAAATTCTGCTGACTACGCTGGATCACGACGCCAACTTTTCGCCGTGGAAGGCGCTGGAAGAAAAGGGCGTGGTCATCCGGCAAGTGGATATTCGCGAGGCGGACTGCACGCTCGACTTGGAGGACTTGAAGCGCAAACTGAACGAGAAAACGAAGCTGGTCGCGGTGGGCTACGCTTCCAATGCGGTTGGCACGATCAATCCTGTAGAGGAGATCACTCGGCTGGCGCATGCTGCCAGAGCGCTGGTGTATATCGATGCGGTGCACTTCGCGCCGCATGGATTGATTGATGTGAAGGCGCTGGATTGCGATTTTCTGGTTTGCTCGCCCTATAAATTCTTTGGCCCGCATATGGGGACGCTTTACGGAAAGCGCGAACATCTCCGGCGCTTCCGGCCGTACAAAGTGCGCCCGTGCACGGAGCAGGTGCCGGAACGCTGGGAATCGGGTACGCAAGTACATGAATTGATTGCGGGAATTGGCGCGGCGGTGGAATACCTTGCGGAGGTCGGAAGGCGCAGCGATCCAAGTGTGAAGACGCGGAGAGAGGCTTTGGCATCGGCATATCGCGCCACGGTGGCACACGAGACGCGGATGGTGTGGCGGCTGATTGACGGGCTGCAATCCATTTCCGGTGCGCACATCTACGGCATCACGGATGAGCAGCGAGCGGCGGAGCGCTGTTCAACGATTTCCCTGCGCATCGGGAATCAGCATCCCACGGTGATCGCCAAATATCTGGGCGAACGCGGGATTTTCACGTGGGACGGGAATTACTACGCGCTGAATTTGACGGAACGATTGGGAGTTGAGGCACTCGGCGGGATGTTGCGCATTGGCCTGGTGCATTACAACACGATGGAAGAGGTCGAGAGGCTGCTGGCGGCGCTGAGGGAGTTTGCGACATAGACTGCGATTTCGTTGAACAATGGAGTGTTTCTTGTTCAGCAGGTACTGACAGCCAACAGCGAAGCC